>LIZU01000101.1 GCA_001302725.1 candidate division Zixibacteria bacterium DG_27 | reverse complement strand
AGAGCTGTCTTTCGATCCAGAACCGTGGAAATAGCATTTCATAATCGGCCTCTTCTTCTGCCCAAACAGCAAACGCAAACCGTGTGCCGTCGATCCGACCGACGGCTGCTCAGAAGAGACGGAAGGCTCGAATGGAAGCCCAATTGGGCGGGGAAGGCCTATCTGTTGGACAGATAAAGGGTTGAGAGGACTAAAGAATCTGGGTGGCTATCTCACTTGTCCTTTGGAAGTGCAGAGTCGTGGGCTCTGGCACCAACACCTGAAAGGGATTTCACATATGGTGCATGAAAACCCAGAGAGGGCAAGCCTCCACGAAGAGGAGGCTTGCCTCTACAGGAGTCAGACCGGGTAGCTCTGATCGTACTCGTAGACAGTGCTTCCTTGCTGGGCTCGGACGTGATAATGGTCGGAGTAGAAAGTCAGCTGAATCGACCAGCTCGTCTCCCCTTGAGGATCATTGTTGCTGAGGTTGGTGAAGTTCTCCACCACCGCCACGGTTAGGCTTCCGGAAGTCGGATAGGCCTCCTCGTAATCGCCTGCCACCGGGAAGGTAACCTCCTCCAGGGTCTCGTTGAAATGATAATAGAAATCCTGCCCCGAATAGGAGCCAGTGAAGTCGTAATCACCCTCCCCATCCACGGTGATAGTGTCGCCATTCAACCCCGAGTAAATGACCCCATAGCCCAAGGTGAATGTGCAGATTTCGTAGGAGACTTCGGCGTAGAGCCTAAACTCCATCTCTGTGGTGGTGGAATCGGGGCTGATCTGAACTTCCTCGCCGGCGCGAAACTGGACACTATCCGACAGGGTGATCTCGTAAGTCGAATCGGAGTATTCGATGTAACACCACCACCAGCCGTTCTGATAGCCCCACTCGTAAGTGCTGTCGTTCGGAGCCTGCAGTTTGGGGAGCGTTGGTGGCTGGAGTCCGTCGGTGAAACCCAAACCGATGCGGAATTGGCCTAAGGCCTCCCCGACCGCGTCGTCGACCATCTCCCGGGTCTGCGCGAACTCCGGACTGTCGGGGTCTCCGGCTGTTGTTCCCTCCTCACTGGAGGTGCTCTTCTTACCGCAGGATGAGATCACCGTCAGTGAAAAGAGCAAAAGAAAGATCACAATTGCAGTGGATTTCCACTTGTCGAGCATTTCTCCCTCCTCAGCATTAAGAGAATAGACTCCCCCCTGGAAAAATCACTCTAAGAATCGGCTGGCACCCTAAGAGCTTTATCCCCAAGAGGGAAATGCGCAGAGATTAGACTCTGAAGCGCGCAGAAGCCACTCACCACTAACCACAACCTCGCTGCCGGCCTTGATTTTCACCCACCCTTGTTGTATTTTCGGAAGCGAGATGAGAAAGAGATCCCTGATTCTGCTCACAAACGACGATGGCTACGAAGCCAGAGGTTTGAGAACCGCCCGGGAGCATTTGTCAGAGATCGGGCAGGTGGTGGTGGTAGCCCCCGACAAAGAGCGCTCTGCCACCAGCCATTCCCTGACGGTGCACCGCCCCCTGCGCCAGCACCGGGTTGAAAAGAACCTCTATATTGTCGATGGCACTCCGACCGATTGTGTTATGGTGGCGGTGCATGCCATCTTGAGGCGCAAACCCGATATCCTGGTTTCGGGAATCAATCACGGTCCCAATGTCGGCGACGACGTCACATATTCCGGGACCATTGCCGCCGCCATGGAGGGCACCCTTCTGGGAATCCCCTCCATCGCCGTCTCCCAGGCCAACTGGATCAAGTCGGATTTCATATTAGCGGCCAGATTCACAGCCAAGATAGTCCCCCTGGTGATCGAAAACAGCTTGCCTCCAGAGACCCTGCTGAACATCAACGTGCCGGACAGCACGAAAGCAGACCTCGGCAATTACAGCCTCACCCGTCTGGGTAAACGGATCTTCAACGACGTCATCCACGAGAAGCTCGATCCCCGAGGTCGAAAATATTTTTGGATCGGCGGCTCCCCCCAGATTCTCTCCCAGGGCAAGGGGACCGATCTAGGAGCGTTGCGCAAAGGTCTAATCTCGATCACGCCTCTGCACTTGGACCTCACCAACTACAAGGCCTTAGAAGAGATCAGTGCCTGGCTGAGACCTTAGTTTCCACAAATCCCCGTGCAAAGAGGCGCTCAGCATCAAGGCGGGGAGCTACTATTTGACAGGTTAATCATAAGGAGATATATTCCCCCCCGAAATGAAGATAACGCCGATATTGAGGCCCCCGAATTGGTGAGATACGATCCGGCAAAACATCACCGTCGTTCTATCCGCTTAAGGGGTTACGATTATTCGCAAAGAGGAGCGTATTTCGTGACAATATGCACCCAGAACCGAGAATTGTTTCTGAAGAACGAAGATGTAAGGCGAATGGTCACCAATGTATGGCGTCAGTTGGAGAGCAAATACCCGCAGATTCGATTGGATGAATTTGTGGTGATGCCGAATCATATACACGGTGTCATTTTGATTGACGTGGTAGGGGCAGACCAATGTGTCTGCCCTGATAACGTCGGAGGTATAGGCAAGGGCAAACAGGCAGGTTCGCCCCAACCAGGTTCGTCCCACCAAGGTTCGTCCCAACCACATCCACCCATCGCGGGTTCGACCAAAAGGGTCGTAGGGGCAGACCAACGTGTCTGCCCTGATAACGTCGGAGGTATGGGCAAGGGCGAACACGCAGGTTCGCCCCAACAACGGTCGCCCGGGCAGGTCTCGAGCAAAAAAGTGACATTGGGAGCAATTATCCAATGGTTTAAGACTATGACCACGAATTATTACCTGCGCGGGATCCGAAATAATGCATGGACGCCGTTGGCCAGCAGATTTTGGCAACGCAATTATTATGAACGCATCATCCGCAATGAGAACGAGATGAATCGTATCAGACAGTACATAACTGGCAACCCGGCGAGATGGGCTTGGGATCACAACAACCCCAATCGCATCGCAAAAAAAACGAGTCGGGAGACAACGTCATAGAATAGAGTGCAAAGATAGCGTTCGCACAATGGCCAAGCGTGACTATTACGAGGTTTTAGGAGTCGGGCGAGATGCCTCCGAAGAGGAAATAAAGAAGGCCTACCGCAAGCTCGCACTGCAATATCATCCCGATAAGAATCCGGGGGACAAGGGAGCGGAGGAGAGATTCAAGGAGGCCACCGAGGCCTACGAGGTGCTAAAAGATCCGCAGAAGAGAGGCCAATACGACCAGTTTGGACATGCTGCTGCCCCCGGCTTCGGCGGGTTTGAGGGGTTTCGGGGTTTCGAGACCTTCGATCTCTCCGACGCCCTGCGAGCCTTCATGCGGGATTTCGGTGGCTTCGGGGGGTTGGATGATCTCTTCGGAACCGCGACCCGAAGGGCCGGACCCCAGCGGGGCCGAGACCTGCAGGTGCATCTGAAGCTGAGATTAGAGGAGATCGCCACCGGGATCGAAAAGACCATCAAGCTCAAACACCTGGTTAAGTGTTCCAGCTGCGGGGGCGGCGGGGCTGCACCCGGAAGCTCCACGGGAAGTTGTCCCCAGTGTGGTGGCAGTGGAGAGGAAAGGCACATTTCTCGCTCCATCTTCGGACAGTTCGTAAAGGCCAGCACCTGCCGGCGCTGTGGAGGGGAGGGGAGAACTATTGACAAACCCTGTCCCACCTGTCGCGGTGAGGGCCGGAGGTCGGGAACCGGCACTATCAAGGTGAAAGTCCCCCCCGGCGTTACCTCCGGCAATTACATCACCGTCCGGGGAGCCGGGGATGTAGGACCCCGAGGCGGCCCCCCGGGGAACCTCATCGTCGTCATCGAGGAACTGGAACATAAGGATTTTCGCAGGCACGGTGACGATATCGTCTACGAGCTTCCCATCAGCTTCTCCCACGCAGCTCTGGGAGCGCAGGTTGTTGTGCCCACGCTGGAAGGAAGGGTTAAGTTGAAAATCCCTCCTGGGACTCAATCGGGAAAGCTCTTCAGGCTACGGGGGAAGGGAATTCCGCATCTGAACTCCTACGGGCGCGGCGACCAGCTGATCAGAGTCTTTGTCTGGACCCCCACGAAACTCTCCCCGGAGGAGCGAGAACTATTCGAGCAACTCTTGAAGACGGAAGGGAGCAAACCTCCCCCGGCAGACAGAGGCTTTTTCGACCGCCTGCGTGAAACCCTGGGAGTCTGAAGAACAGTAGGTAGTAGTCAGTAGATAGTAGGCAGCAATAGGCAACAAGCGGAATCGCCTGACTCTGTGAAATAAAACAGACCCTTTTTGCATTGGCCTCTCAAAGGAAGTTTCTCAAGATTTCGATAGACTGTCATCCCACCCTGGAGGAGGCAGTCTGCAACTTCCTGTTTGAGAACGGCACCCTCGGACTGGAAGTCGAGGAGACAGAGAAGAGAGGTACAGTGATCCACGCGTTCTTCCCTGAAGGAAAGGGGACAGAATCTGTCGGCAGCCGATTCGAAACCCTTGCAGAAAACCTCCAGAGACTGTTTCCGGAAATCCCAAAGCCGGAGTACGAAATCGCCCCCTTCCCGGACCGGGATTGGCAGGAAAAATGGAAAAGAAGCTTCAGACCCCTGAAGATCTCGACAGACCTGATTGTTCAACCCTCCTGGTGGGAGTCCCAAAAACCCCCTGGACCCGGGAGAATTATCTTGAAGATAGATCCCAAGACCGCCTTCGGGACCGGCCACCACCCCAGCACCAAGCTCTGCCTTTTGGCTTTAAAAGAGGTGGTCAAACCTAAAGACAGGGTTTTAGATTACGGCTGTGGGAGCGGCATCCTGGGAATATACGCGGCTAAAAAGGGAGCGTCCCAAGTCCTGGGTATAGATAACGACCCCGAGGCGGTCGATTGCGCCAAAGAAAACGTGGTCATAAATGAGGTCGCAAAGACCGTGAAGATCAGAATCGGTCCCAAATCGGTCAAGAGAGGTTATTACGATATAGCGGTGGCGAATATCGACTTGGCCACTCTGACCCAGCTTGTTACAAGAATCGTCGGGGCTGTGAAACCGGGAGGACTCCTGCTCTTTTCCGGAATTCTCTCGGAGGAATCCTCCTCGATGAGAAACCTCCTCAACGGAGTGCATGTCAGAATTCTCAAGACTTACCAAGAAGACGAATGGATTGCCATCCTTGGCACAATAGGTGTTAGAAGAGTCTAAAGCAAGATGTTGAAGGAAGTCACCAACTTCTACGTTTTTCCTGAGGACGTGGAGGCGGATTCGCTCGTCATCGGAGGGGAGGAGGCTCGCCATCTGCTGAAGGTGTGCCGGGGCAGACCCGGGGAGGTGATACGCGCCTCCGACGGCTTGGGGAAGAGGTATGTCGCCGTCATCCGGGAGATGAAACCGGATCGTGCCCGCTGCGAGATCGCTCAGATCAGCCGCAATGAAAACGAGCCGGTGGTCAGAATCACACTGGCCCAGGGTCTCCCCCAGGGACTGAAGATGGACTACATAATTGAGAAAACCACCGAGTTGGGCGTGCACACCATCCAGCCGGTCTACTGCAAAAACAGCCTATCAGAGAGGAGCAAGCCCGCGGTCCTTACCAGGAAGCAGAAGAGGTGGCAGCGTCTGGCGATTGCAGCCTTCAAGCAGTCCCTTCGGAGCCACCTCCCGATTGTGGAGTTGCCGATTGAGTTCGAGGATCTACTGGATAGAGCTATCGACTTCGATTTGGCCTTGATTGCTACGCCCGACAAAGGCTCTCTCCCCCTCCATTCCGTGCTCAAGAAGCGCCAGAGCCTTTCGAAGGTCTTGCTTCTCGTCGGCCCTGAGGCGGG
>LIZU01000100.1 GCA_001302725.1 candidate division Zixibacteria bacterium DG_27 | reverse complement strand
TCCCGGCGACGAGCTCGCTAAAGGTGTTCGAGCCAAACTGGCCTCGGAACCCGAGCGCCACGCCGCTTACACGCGTGAATACTTGGGCTGGGGTGTGTTCGCGCTGATGCCACGGTGATTTGTTGGCGTATCCGGCCGAATTTGATTATACGAGCAGTTTATTATTTAAATAACGTAGTCCTAGTAAGGCTCTGCTTTTGGCGGTTCTTTAATTTTTGTGGGCTTGTTGAAGACGGGTTCGTCTAGGGCAATGAGCCAGCCCATGCCGCGTTTACGGTGAATTTTTATAAGTAGCGGTATTTCAAGGGGTTGTAGGGTTCGTCTACGGTCTACAATTACCTGCCAGAATTTTGAGTGAACTATCAGACTAGAACAAAGAACTATTTTGACTCGAGTTGTCGTAGACGCGAACTCTGAAAACAGGATAAGAGAGAATATGAATAAACTAATGAAACAATGGTTGGAAATATCATGAATATCTTTAAACAGTATCCAGTGTCAACTTACTTTGTTTTAACTTTTGCAATCTCATGGGGTGGTTTTATTTTGGCGCTAGGAGGCCCTGCGGGTTTTGCAAATACAGATGTCTGGCAGGATGCATCGTTTGGTTTTGCGGTTGCTGCTATGCTGGCAGGCCCGAGCGTGGCAGGTCTGTTAATGACCAGCCTAATCGATGGAAAAGCAGGTTTAGGCAGACTTTTCTCCATCTTGATCAAGTGGAGGGTTGGGATTCGCTGGTATGCAATCTCCATTTTAACGGCTCCAATTTTGTCGATGATCGCGCTTTTTTCACTTTCGATTTCTTCTCCGATATTTACTGTAGACAATAAATTTTCCATATTGTTGCCGGGAATTATAGCAGGGTTGTCAACGGTGTTTGAGGAGATAGGTTGGACAGGATTTGCCATAAACAAACTAAGGCAACGTTATAGTATTTTGGCTACCGGGCTTATTGTTGGCAGTTTATGGGGAGCATGGCACTTTCTTGCGAGCCTTTGGGGAAGCAGTGGTTCCTCCGGAGGAATCTCGCTAGCTCTTTACCTGCCCGTGATGCTCTTTTCCTTCCTGCCGCCCTACCGGGTGCTTATGGTGTTAGTTTACGACCGAACAGGAAGCCTTCTCGTGGCAATGCTCATGCACTTGAGTCTCACAGCCAGCGTGCGGATTCTCGACCCCCTCGCGATATCGGGGGCGCCCATTCTGATTTACAACCTCGTACTGGCTGCCGCGCTTTGGATCGTCGTTGCAATTGTCGCCATAGCCAAGCGTGGAAACTATGGTCAAGATTGCCAAAGCGTTAGGTGTTTCAATTGAGGATTTGATATAGATAGGGAAGAATAATGAAAATCTTGTTAATACTTATCGTTACTTTAGTTTGTGTAGCTGTTGTGTTTATCGCACTAACCTATCCCCGTTTCCACCGTGAGATGCGTACCGCGCAAGACCATCTATTAGCAGGCAGTGAAGTCTTAAAAGCAGAGCATGGAGATATTGAGTATGCAGTAAAAGGAGAAGGGACACCGGTCCTGTTAGTGCACGGTGCAGGAGGTGGTTATGATCAGGGACTTTGGTACGGCGAGGTGAGTCTCGGGCGTGGTTATAAATTTATATCGGTCTCTCGCTATGGTTTCCTTCGCTCATCAATTCCCGAGAATCCCTCAATTAAGACCCAAGCGGCACTGTATAAAGACCTTCTGGATTATCTAAGGATAGAGAAAGTTGTTGTCATTGGGGCTTCGGCTGGTGGTCCATCAGCTATGCAGTTTGCCAATGACTATCCAGACCGATGTTCCGCGTTGATACTGTTGTCCGCCGTAAGTATGACTCGAGCTCAAGGAGACAAAGCCCCGCTTTACGTCAATATTATTCACCTGATCCAGCAATCTGATTATGTGTATTGGCTTTTTGCCAAGTTTTTTCAATCTACAATCCTGAATCTCATGGGAGTCCCCTCCAATGTGTACCAAAGTTTCACTGTCCAGGAGAAAGAATTGTCTCAGGAAATGCTGGATATAATGCACCCCATGTCCCGAAGGTATAAGGGCACGATAAACGATGGGAGAATGCTTGAGCTTGGTAGTGTATCAACAAGCAATATAACCGCACCCACACTGATAGTTCATGCCAAAGATGATGCTTTGGTAAGCTACAGCCATGCAGAAAATGCTCACAAAAACATTAAGCAATCAAAACTGATACCCTTTGATACTGGTGGACATGCAATGTTGTCTCAAATGGATAAAGTTAAGGGATGTGTGAAAGAATTCTTGAAGGACATTTCAAGGTGATTACTTTGAAATGCATTCAGTAGGGTAAAGTATATTCCAGCTGATTTTAGTATGAAAGTTAAAGAAAGCTGAGTGTTTTATTCCGCCAAGTTTGGTAGAGGTAAGCAATCCCGAAAAGCGGGATTAGAAAAACTCGAAGTTGACCTTTCCGCTTCCGCTTTCTTGCGAGACGGGCGGAAGGGGGGTTCGGGGGGAATTCCGCCTGCCGAGCCAATCGCGCGCAAAATCAGTTCGGGTTTTTTCAAATACACACCGTGTTTCCTTCCGCCGGTGGCGGAAGGAGGTTAACGGTTGATGGTTCACAGTTCACGGAACACCTCCCCCTTTCCCTATTGTCATTGCACTTGGCTGCAATTGTGGTTCACAGTCTTCTGATCTCTTTCCAGGCGAAGTCAAGTCCGAGCGAAGTTAACTTCTCTTTGGATGGCCTGGTTGTTTTTGGATCCCAACCTCTTTCTGAATAGTAGTTATCCAGTGTTTTCTCGAACTCGTCACGCTTCAGCGCTGCCCCTTTTGCAGGGCCGAGCGTTAGTGGCTCCTCAAAGAAGCGATCCGGAAGAGCATCATCTCTTCTTCTGAATCCCTCCCTATAATTGAAGCACTTCTCCAGATTAAAGATCCTCTCCCCGGTATTAATATAACTGGGAAAGTCCCACGTCTGCCCGGTGATTGCCCCCAGGAGGTTGAGATGGCCGAGGCTATCGCCGCTCAAATGACAAGCGCCTCGATTGGAGGTGGCGTAACAGAAAGCCCGGGGAGGATTCGCATGAACGTTATGCGCAGCTAACTCCTGACCCTTACAGTGAATGGCAAATTCATGAGAATCACGGCCAATTTCGGATGCCAGAGCCTTCACCCCCCTGGAAGCAAGATCCCCAAGGCCCTCTCGATGAGTTATTTTCTCTATCAAAGCCAGGGTGGCTTCCACGTCTCCCCATTTGAGGTCGATACCATCCAGGAATTTCCGGTCGATGTAACCTTTTTCGTAGGCCTCCATCAAAAAGCCAATCACGTTCCCGGTTGAGATCTGATCCAGACCGTAATCGTCCAACTCGGCAATCTCTTTCATCAGTCCACTCAAATCTCCTATCAGTAAGTTCGCTCCCATCATCGTCCCGGTTTCATACTCGGGTCCGTCGTGATAGACGCCGGCATAAGGCCCGCCTCTGACAACTCCCACCTTCTTACAGGCCAGTGGGCAGCAGTAACAGGCCAAATCCCTCACCCAGATATTCTGTTCCGCAGCGATGCCTCCTATCTTATGAGCTTCCGAGAAAGTCCCTTCTCGAAAATTCTTCACAGATTGGATGCCTCTGTCACTGCGATCAATTATGGCCCCTGCGGTCCCATACCGCCTCCATCTGTCTGTGCCGGGCCAATCTTTGAAGGAGCTCCTGACCTCTTCGAGCAGGTCAACAAATCTCTTATGCTCTGCTACTTCGGGCATTTTTGTGCCTTTGACCGCTATTGCTTTCAGATTCTTCGAACCCATTACACAACCGACACCCCCTCTTCCTGCGGCTCGGGCAGAGGTATGAAGAATGGCGGCGTATCTAACCAAATTCTCCCCCGCTGGACCGATGTAACAGGTCTCGAATTTTCTATCGCCCAGTTCCTCAGTGAAAGCAATATCGAAATCGTTCGTTCTCATCCCCCAGAATCTCCGAGCATCTCGAACTTCTACCTTATCATCATCGATGTACAGATAGGCTGGTGAGGTGGCTTTGCCCGTTACGATAATGCCGTCGTAGCCGGCGAACTTGATCTCAGGCCCGAAGAAGCCTCCTACATTGGAGTAACTGATCGTGGAGGCAGATCGATATCTTGATTTCACTGGAGAGGTGAGAGCAGATTTGGTCACAATACAAGTTCGGGAAACAGAAGGAATCGGAAAACCTGACAAGGGTCCCGGCAGAAACATAAGCGGATTTTCAGGTGACAGGGCGTCTATTCCGGGCTTCTTGAGTCTGTCCCAGAGGATTTTTATTCCCAGTCCCCTGCCTCCAACAAACTTGGAGGCGTCTTCAGGAGAAACAGGCAGCTGGTTGACCTTTCCCTTGCTTAGGTCGACCTCTAACAGCACCCCGTGATAACCAGGTATTGGATTTCCCATTTTTGCCTCCTACTTCTGGTGATAATACCACAGGGAGATGAGTTCTTGGGCGACTTTCTCCGGTGGGAGAGCATAATGTCGACCATCCAGTCCGCCACTCACGTGAGTCAAGGCCTCAAAGGGACAGTACTTGACGCACGCCGGGTCTCCCTCGCATAAGTTGCAGATGCCTCCAGGTTTGCTGGTGACCGGATCCAGAATGATAGCGCCGACCCTTTTATCGAGGCAGACTTCGGCGCAGGAGCCACAAGCTACGCATCGCTCGGGATCGTTCTTGATGGCCAACGTTTTCTCATCTCGATACAGGGCCTTCCTACCAGTTACCGGGTCAGGGGGAACGGGGCAGGCCTCGATGCAGGGAGCATCTCCGCACATCACGCAGCGATTAGGGATTTCTACTGGTGGATTAAAGGAATAAACTCGAACGTTGGAGAAACGGGGGTTTCCCAAGCCTAGTAGCTCCTCCCCATCAAGTTTGACTTTTTCATTTGCCTGTGAGCAGACCGCTTCGCAGGTTCTACAGCCGGTGCATTTATTGAAATCAACTACTATTAGAGAATATGCAGGTCTTTCCTGGGCGCTGACACTTTTAACCAGCCAGCCTCCGAATGTGATCAAGCCAGCACTCCCAACGCCGGCTGTCCTCAAGAAGTCGCGGCGAGAGAAATCTGTGACTCCCCTCAAATCAATGGTTCTGAGTGTCTCTCCTTTCAGAGAATTGGGCTTCCGACTATCTCCCATAGCTTCTACTCCTCTGTTTGCTTAAACCAGAGAACCTCACGTGGATTTCTGTTTCTTGTCTAATCCTCAAATCTATTCCCCAAACACCAAAAGGCCGCCTATCTCAGCAACCCCCAATCCGAACCCAATCCATTCAATTCATCCAGTCAATCACGGGCTGTCCCAGGAAGGCAATCTCTCCAGCGTTCTTCACCGTTATCATTGTGACGTCCAGTCTGTAGCTGACTTGATTGTATGACACACAATCTGACGGCCTTCACTCAAGACGCGGGCGATCAACTACAGGGTACTCTTTCGCTGTGGGGGCGCTCCTTCTGGAAAACTAGTGCATACCCCTCTTAAAGGCAGAACCGAGATAGAATATGGGCAAATAGATTGCCACAACGATGAAGAGAATCACGCCCGCAATCAGAACTATCAATACCGGGGTTATCAGAGAGGTGAGTCGGGTCACAGTAGTGTCAACCTGCTTGTCGTAAAAGGAGGCCGCCTGAGTGAACATCTTTTTGACCTCTCCGGTCTCCTCCCCGGTGGCTGCCAGCGACAGGAGGGTGGAGGGGAAGACCCCGGATTTCCTCATGGAGGCGGCGATGCTGTAACCGTCTTTGATAAAACGGGTAGCCTCGCTGACACCCACCTTGATCTTCAGGTTCTCGACCACTCGATTAACCAAGCTCATTGAATCCACGACCGGCACCCCGGCGCCCATGAGCATTCCGAAGGTGCGCGCAAACTTGCTCATTATCGAATAGGTAAGAAGCCGTCCCACGACGGGGATTTTTAGTCTTAATCCGTCTATGACCAACCTGCCGTTATAGGTCATACTGACGGAAACAAAAGCTGCCAGAATCACGAGCAGCACAAAAAGGCTTAGGAAGAAATTGTGCCTGACCCCCTCACTTACGGTTATCAAAAGCTGGGTGACCGAGGGGAGCTCGGAGCCGTAGCGAAAGTATATGTCCTGAAACATCGGAACCACATAGACTATGAAGGCTGTGGTGATGAACCCTAAAACCGCAACCACGAAGAGAGGATAAATCATCGCCGAGATCACCTTTCGGCGGGTATCCTGAAGAAACTCCAGGTAATCTGCCAGCTCTTCCAGGACAATGTAAAGATTGCCAGACACCTCCCCGGACTTCACTAAGGCGACATAGAGGGAGCTGAAGACACCGGGGTGTTTCTCCATCGCCTCCGAGAGACCCCACCCTTTCTTGATGTCGGCGGCCATCTGGGAGATCACGTTTTTGAACTTCCGATTCGACTCTTCCACCATTAGGTTATTGATTGCCTTCTCGATGGTCAAGCCGGCGCTGAACATGGTGGAGAGCTGACGGGTGAAGAAAACTAAGCTCGAAAGCGGGACGCGGGTGCGGATCTTGTGGAGGGATAAAGAGAGCTGCTCCAGGAAACTGGGCCTGGCCCTACCTTCAGCCACGGCGTAATCCTTCACCGAGATGATGGTGTGTCCCTGCTCCCGAAGTTTCGTTACCGCGGCATCGAGACTCGGGGCGTGAACTACCCCCTCCATCTTGTTGCCGGAAGTGTCTTTGACAATGTAAGAATAGTCGGCCATCCCCGGCTCTAGTTCTCCTCGATGGTTCCGCTCAGAACCTCCCCTATGGTGGTCTCGCCTCTTGTAGCTTTACGGATGCCCGCTGCTCTGAGAGTCACCATTCCCAACTCCAGGGCCTTCTCCCTGATATCCTCCTGATTGGCACCGTCGAAGATCAAACGCCGTATCGGAGGTTTCATCTCCAGAAGCTCAAAGATCCCGGTTCTCCCGTAGTGACCGGTGTTGCGGCAGTGAACGCAGCCTCTGCCGTTGACAAATTTGGCCTCCTTTAGCTGTTCAAAAGAAAGCTTCAGAGCTTTCAGCTCCTCCGGGGTGGGCTCATACGGTTCCCGGCAGTGAGGGCAGACGGTTCTGACCAATCTCTGAGCCATTACCAGGTTGACGCAGGAGCCGACCAGAAAACGGGGCATTCCGATGTCGAGCATCCTGGTGATGGTGGAGGGGGCATCGTTGGAGTGTACTGTGGTGAGAACCAAATGGCCTGTAAGGGAGAATTTTATGGCAATGTCCCCGGTCTCTTTGTCGCGAATCTCCCCGATTAGGATCTTGTCCGGGTCCTGCCTGAGGATGTGGCGCAAAGAGCTTGCGAAGGTTAAGCCGATCTGGTCGTTGGTGGCCACCTGGTTGATCTTGTCTATTTGATATTCCACCGGGTCCTCAACGGTGACGATATTGTCCTCGGTCGATTTGATTTCGTTTAAGGCCGCATGCAGAGTGGTGGATTTACCGCAACCGGTGGGTCCGGAGACGACAATCATCCCGTAAGGGGTCTTAATCCATCTGGAGAAGATCTCCAGCATGTCTGGCTCAAAACCCAGCTTGGATAGATAGTATTCGAAACCTCCTTTGTCCAGAAGCCGGAGCACGACCTTCTCCCCCCTCACCGTGGGAATGACCGACACCCTGACGTCGACCTCCTTATCAGGCAATCTTATGGTGAAGCGACCGTCCTGCGGCAATCGGCGTTCGGCAATGTTCAAATTGGCCATGATCTTTATCCGCGAAATGATCCCGGTCTGGGACTTCTTGGGTGCGGTCATTATCTCCTGAAGGTGGCCGTCGATACGATAACGGATCAGCAGACTGTCGAAGAGGGGCTCTATATGGATGTCGGTGGCGCGGTTCTTTATGGCCTCGGTCAGGGCAAGGTTGACTAACTTGACGACCGGGGCCTCCTCAATCTCCTTCTTCAGACGATTAACATCTATTTCGTCATACTCCTCCCGGTCACCGGAGATGACGAAGTCCAGGCCGGAGAGGGCTGCGGTGACCTCCCCGGTAGCCCGCAGTTCCCGGTAGTGACGCTCGATAGCCTCGTCGATAAGTCTCTGAGGCGCCAGAAGAGGCGTGATCTTATAGCTGGTCATCTTGTGGAGGTTGTCGAGGACGACGATGTCTTCGGGGTCGGACATCACCACCTGCAGTTCCTCTTCATTTTTCCCGAAGGCGATAACGTGATATTCGCGGGCGAAAAACTCCGGGATGAGGGCGACAGTCTCCCGCTCGATGGCAATTAGCTGATCCTCCTCCAGGGCGCGGAGTCCCAACTGCTTCGATAGAGCGCTGATCACCTGCTGTTCGGTCACGTTCCCCTCCGAGATCAATAACTCCCCCAGACGGCGACCGGTCTCCTCTTGCCGATTGAGAGCGGCCTCCAATTTGTCCGGCGAGATGAGCCCCTCTTGAAGCAAAATGGTTCCCAAGAGTTCCATATTCACCTATCCATCATTTGAAATCGACAGCCTTGGGGAATCGCGTTGTCAAGACTACTATTGAACCCGGCTAAGGCCTCCTGCAGACTATCTCGACCTCCCCTTCGGTCTCTGGATCTCCTGCCAGCCTGGCCCTCACCCTGGCGGTCACACTTGGAGGTCCGACAGGATTGTCCGGAATCTCATACCCATAAATGATGAAGGTGGTGTGAGCCTCTCCGTTCTCATCGGTAATGGCCTCGGTGGGGTCTACGTTACCGGCCTCCTCGGTGAAGAAATGTATCAACCCTCCTCCAACCGGGCAGTTGTGCTCGTCCATCAGGACTGCAATTATATCCG
>LIZU01000004.1 GCA_001302725.1 candidate division Zixibacteria bacterium DG_27 | reverse complement strand
CGAGAAGGGCGGCTTCGGCTTCAACGCCGAGACGGGGCAGTATGAGGACCTTATGGCCTCCGGAGTCATAGACCCCACCAAGGTGTCAAGAATCGCTCTGGAGAATGCCTCCTCAATCGCCTCCCTGCTCATCACCACCGAATGTATCGTCACTGAGAAGCCGGAAAAGGAGAAGAGTCCTCCGATGCCGCCCGGTGGCGGATACGGCGACATGTATTAAAAGCAAACCGAACAGTAGGCGGAGCACACCGGGAGGTGTGGTTGGCACCAGCAATGAGCCCCGCAGTCAGCTTCTGCGGGGCTCTTTTGGTTGAATCCCCGCAGGGGGACTGATGATGGCGTGGGGCGGAGACGATCTCGGCAACCTCACGTGGCTACGATATCTCGACCCCCGACTTCTTCCTGGTTTGGCCAGCTCACTGAAGAGGTGGCGGCGATTTATCGCCTTTCTCTAAATTCAGGAGCAGTTGTGAGGCAGCTCACTTCCATAAAATCAATCTTGACTTATAAAGGCGACGAAGCTATTTTCCCGTTTCGAAGGGAGTCTGAGAAACAGTTCTCTGCTGGGATGCCGAATGGGCTCCGCTAAGAGGATCACCAGTTCTTCAACGACGAAGGTTTGGTCTGACGACTTCGCGGTCTTCGGGGGCCTGTCTGGGAGCTTACTCCGGAGGCGGGAGGTTTGCTTTCCAGAGGCTGATACGGTATTATGAAGAAATCTGAGCTTCTCATACGCGCCGCCAAAATACTCAACTCCTCCTTGGAGTTGGACACTCTCTTGAGGAATATGCTCGATATCACCACCGAGTATGTGGAGGCGGAGGCCAGCTCCATAATCCTTCTGGATTCCAAGAACAAGCGGCTGGACTTTTACATCTCCTTAGGGGAGAGGGCCTCCAAGCTGGAGAAGACCTACCTGGAGTTGAAAAAGGGGGTGGCCGGATGGGTGGCCGACTCTGGAGAGGCGGTGACCGTTGACGACGTCAGCACCGATGACCGCTTCTACCCGGTTGTAGACGAGGCCTCCCACTTCAAAACCCACTCTCTTCTCTGTGTCCCCCTGAAGAGAACTGGGACTGTCCTGGGAGTGGTCGAGGCTCTGAACAAAAAGGGAGGCGGGAAATTCACTCCCGAAGATCTGGAGGTTATGACCGCCCTGGCCGATCAGATGGCAATTGCTCTGGAGAACGCTCACCTGATCGCAAAAGCCAAACGGGAGACTCTCGAAAAAGTGACCCTGTTCGAGGTCGGCAAGAAACTCTCCATGTATTTGGAGATGGATGAGATCTTAGAGCAGATCGTTGACCTCCTCTACCGGGTGGTCAGATACGATGCGGTCGGGATTTATCTGATAAACAGCGAGACCCAGGAGATTGAGAACGTTGTCACCAGAGGTATGGACCCGGAGATGGAATCAAAACTCCACCTCAAGGTGGGACAGGGGGTAGTGGGGTGGGTGGCGAAGACAGCTAGGTCCGTCCTGATAGCCGATGTCGCCTCCGATGAGCGCTACATCCGGCTCCGGCCGCAGACGGCCTCAGAGATAGCCGTTCCCATCAAAAGCGGGGAGGAGACCGTCGGGGTCTTCAACTTGGAATCCGACCAGAAAAACGCTTACGATGAGAATAGCCGGGAGCTTGTGGAGGCCTTTGCCTCCCAGGCCGCGGTCACGATTGAGAGAGCTCGCCTCCACGAGGAGGCTTTGGAGAAGAGGAGGTTGGAGGAGGAGTTGTCCATCGCCAGACAGATCCAGACCACCTTTCTGCCCAAAGGAGACCCGCAGGCGAAGGGGTTCGACATCGCCGGCATGAATATCCCCTCCTCCGAGGTGGGGGGGGATTTCTTCGACTTCATCAAAATCGTCGAGAATCAGCTCGGGGTTGCAATCGCCGACGTCTCCGGGAAGGGAATCCCGGCGGCCCTGATAATGGCGGCCTTCAGAGCCTCCCTGAAGGCGGAAATACTCAACAACTACGCCATTCGCACCATCTTTCAAAAGGTGAATCGACTCCTTTTCGAGAGCGTCGAAAGGGAGATGTATGTTACCGCCGTTTACGGGGTTTTGGACACGAAAAACCGGGTTTTGACCTTCTCCAACGCCGGGCACAATCCCCCGATCCTCCGCAGATCCAACGGTTCAATCGAGTATCTTTCCGAGGGCGGAGTCGCTCTGGGAGTCTTGGAATCATCCACGTACGAAGAGAGACCACTGAGTCTCTTCTCGGGGGATGTTCTAATTCTGTACACCGATGGGGTTACGGAGGCTTTCAGCCCGGAGGGGGAGGAGTTCGGGGTGGATCGATTGGTTGAGGTCATAGACCAAAGCTACGAACTTTCGGCAAGGGATTTGCTTAATGAGATGTATGAAAAGGTGCGAGATTTCACCAGCGATAGTGCCAAATTGGACGATTTGACCATGGTGGCCCTTAAGGTTCTGCCGTAGGAAGTGATCTCGGGGTAGAACGGTCACAGAAGTCGACTTCTATGTCAATTCAGCGTGGTGGTGAAGCCTCGCAGAAGTAGATTCCGGGGGGGCAAAAAAATCTTGACAATTATGAAAACTGTGCTATTTTGAGTTTGAGAAGGGAGTTTAGGCCTGATAAGGGGCATTGGCTTTCTCGTGCCACCTTGCAATCTGCCAGGATGGTAGCTCTTTCACAAAAAGCGTAAGGACAGAAAAAGCAAAGAAACTCTTTTTAATCTGTAGTCTAAAAGGAGGTGATGTTTACCAGTTCCGACAAATTTAACCGTTCGTTTCCGACTTATTCTGGAGGTTAGAAATGAGAAGAAGTTTTCACTTAAGCTTAGTTCTGGCACTTGGGTTTTTGTTTTCCCTTTCGACAGCTGCAATTGCAGACGATGCCTGGGTTTACGGATACGTTACGGACTATCGAACCGCATCCGGGATCGAGGGAGCGGAGTTGACCGTTTGGAATTACTCGCAACTTGATACCGTCGGATCTGACGTCACCGATCAAGACGGTTACTACTGGATTCAAATGGATATAACTCTGACGGACACCTTCGTGGTGGAGGCCAAGGCCACAGGTTACGTCGCAAAAACCAAGTTCTTCGCTCCGGAGTTTATGGGTGACAGTCTTCAGGCAGACTTTGCACTGAAAGGCCCCTATCTGCTGCAGTTCGATAGCAGTCTGGTTGCCGACACCCTTGACCCGGGCGACAGCTCTCTGTTCGAGCGAGTAATGTACAACGGCGGTTGGGCTACGTTCGATTTCACCATAGAGGAAGATGCCGACTGGATCAAGGTCATCCCGATGGCAGGGTCGATACCGCAGCTGCAAACGGACACTCTCTGTATCTGGCTGTATGCCCTTGAAGACCAGAAGCAAGTGTACGACGACACCATCGTTATCCTGAACAACTCCGCCAGTCCCGCGATTCACATCCCGGTGATGTTGGCGGTCCCGACGGGTGTTGAAGAGCAGGAGGGCAGCAAGCTGCCGAGCAGCTTCGCTTTGAGACCCTGCTATCCCAACCCCTTCAACGCTTCCACCGCCATCGGCTATGAGCTCCCCAGAGCCTCCCGGGTGACGCTGGAGGTATACAACCTGGTGGGGCAGAAGGTGGCCACCCTGGTGAACGGTTACGAGCAGGCCGGTTACAAGACCGTGAACTGGAATGCGGCTGAGGTTACGACCGGCATTTACTATTACAAGCTCACCGCCGGGGACTTCGTCTCTGTCAGGAAGCTGACGATTCTGAAGTAGGACTTTTTACCTGCGGATGTTGAATGCCAGTGTCTTTCGGCACTGGCATTCTTTTTTTGCCAGAAAGTCCCCCCAATCGGCTCCTCAAAAGGCAACAAGTTCGCAGATTCTTTTCGCTCCAGTTCTAACGCCGCCTCTGTCTTTGCGTGGGGCAATTGCGACTGCCCGAACCGCCTGGGTCCGGGCAACCGTGGTTGCCTTGCTCTCCTCTTTCGGCTAGGGAGCATCGTCTCTTCCCGAGGCCGGCATTTTTATTTTGACAAACGGAGGAGTTGTCGTTATGATATGCAAGGCTGTCGAAAGCGGTGATCTGAATGTCGGAGGTAACAACCCTCGCCCCTCAGAGCGAAATACTCAAACAGTTCCAGGACTTCTTACTCTTAGAGAGGGGAGTCTCCGCAAATACCGCTCTTGCCTACCTCAAGTCCTGTTCCCGTTTTTCCCTCTTCTTAGAGACTCATCGAGGCAAGGGGCCCAAGCAGGCGGGGCCCCAGGATTTGACCTCCTTTTTGACCTACCTCTATCGTGAAGGTCTGTCTCCGGCGAGCATCGCTCAGGCGCTCTCGGCAATAAAGTCCTTATACAGGTTCCTGGTGTCGGAGAGCGCCTTGGACGCCTATCCCTTCTCGGAGGTCGCCTCCCCCACAATTGTCCGCAAACCCCCGGGCATATTGACCGTCGAGGAAGTCATAGAAATCTTAAGCAAGCCGAATCTGAGGGAAAAGTACGGCCTCAGGGACCGAGCTGTTCTCGAGACCCTTTACGCCACCGGCGCTCGCATATCGGAGGTAGCGAATCTCACCACCGAGGACCTATTCCCCGAGATCGAGTTTATCCGCTTTTTCGGCAAGGGCTCCAAGGAGAGACTGGTGCCGGCAGGAAAATCTTGCTTAAGGCAGATCGAAAGATACCTCTCGGAATCCAGACCGCTTCTGCTCCGAGGTCGAAGGAGCGAGTTTCTGTTTCTGAATCGCCGGGGGGGCAAATTCACCCGCATGGGGCTCTTCAACATCGTCAAAAAATACGCCTCCATGGCGAAAATTGGAAAGAACGTTCATCCCCACACCTTGAGGCACTCCTTCGCCACTCATCTTTTAGAGGGGGGTGCAGACCTGCGAACGGTGCAGGAGATGCTGGGACACGAAGACATATCCACCACCGAGATTTACACTCACCTCGATAGAGAATACCTCAAAGAGGTCCATCGCACCTTCCACCCCAGAGAAACAGACTACCGCAGGAGACGGAAGTGATGCTGAATGTCGCCCTCTGTCAGAGAGAGATCGATATCGAGGAGAGACTGAAGGAGGCCTTCCCCCCCGAGGAGCACCTTCTTCACTGCTTCGAAGGCCTGCCGTCGTTGCTCGAGCTCCATCGCAGGCTGAATCTCGACCTGGTCGTGACCGCCTGTAACCAGGAGTGCACCGCTCTGTTGGCGGTCATAGAGGCCGCGAAGATGCACCCGACCTTACAGCTGGTGCCGCTGGTGCTCTATATCCCCTCCCCCAAAAAGGAGACCGTCATGGAGGGATTTGCTTGCGGGGTGGACGATCTCATCAGCGGCGATTGGGACCGCGGAATCGTCCAGACCCGGCTGCAGGCGGCAATGAACCGCAGCAGGAGGGATTTGGGGGTCAATCCCTCCAGCCGATTGCCGGGCAACTTCGCCATCGAGGCCGACATCACCCGGAGGCTGAAAGCCGGGGAGGGATTTGCAACCTGCTACGCCGATTTAGACAATTTCAAAGCTTACAATGACTACTACGGATACTCTTATGGAGACAAGGTCATCAAAATGACGGCCCAGATCGTCAGGGACACAGTCAGGGATTTGGCTCCGCACGGGTTTGTGGGACATATCGGGGGGGACGATTTCATCTTCGTGGTGGGGCCGGGGGAGTTCGAGCCGATCTGCGAGAACATCCTCGCCACCTTCGACCGCCTGGTGGCGACTCATTACCAATCGGAGGATCTCAAGCGGGGCTATATTGAAGTGTTAAATCGCCGAGGGATTCTGGAGCAGTTCCCGCTTCTGACGCTAACGATCGCGGTCGTCAATAGTGACGAAACCTCCTTTTCCCACATCGGGGAGCTCTCCCACATGCTGGCGGACTTGAAAAAATACTTAAAGACCAAGCCGGGCTCCAACTTTGGGGTGGAGAGGAGAAAGACGTATTAGGTTTTGACCAGCCCCCCGACGACACAAGCCAGGGACAAGAGCAACCCGATCAGTAAGTGCATCTGTATGGTGGCGGCATTGGCGGGAATCAGTTCCAGGATCTTATCGTAGCTTCTCCGCAAAATCCTGCTGGCACTCAAGGCCTTTGGAAGGGTTACGAGGACTATGAGGGCAAATGGGGTCAGAATGCCGATGATGACGGTGACGATCACCCACAGGTAGCTGCCGAATATCAAAGCGTAGTATCCGTAAGTGGCCTTCTTTCTCCCCAGACGCACCACCCAATGTCGCTTGTTCACAGCTTTGTCAGGTTCGTAGTCGGGAAACTGGTTGATATACAAGACCGCCACGATCAGAAACGAGATCGGCCAAGAGATCCAGAAGACCTCCCAATCGAACCTGAAGGTTTGGACGTAGTAGGTGCCAATCACCGTGAGGGTCCCGAAATTCAATCCCAAGAGCGGCTCGCCAAAGCCTCGATAACCGAACATCACCGGGGTGGCGGTGTAGAGGAAACCGGAGAGAAATCCGACCAGAGCCAGGATTAAAACGAGATTCCCGGGGGTGACGCTGTTCAGATAAAGGGCGATTATCGCCCCCAGTCCGTAGCAGAGAAAGGAAGCCTTAAGGATGCTGGCCGCTTTGATCTTCCCCTCCTGAATCACCCGGCTCCCGCCGGAGAAGGGGGTCGGATTTTTGTTTATGTCATCATCGGTGGTCTTGTGGTCGTAATAATCGTTGGCCATATTTGCGCCCATTTGAGCCAGGCAGACCCCGACCAGCGTCAACAAGAAATAGAGGGGATTGAATTGCCCGGTCCGCTGCCACGCCAGGGCGGTGCCGAAGATCACCGGAACAGTGCTCGCCGTCAAAAACGGAAGCCTAGGGGCAGCCAGCCAATCTTTGAATTTACCTTCTTTCATGATTCTCAATCGAGAGAAATATGGTGCAAATTATAAGCTTCCAGACTGTCTTGTCAATGATTCCGTCAGGGGACTTCAGATCATTCCCCGCGATTTCCGGCCGGTGAGCTTCACCACCAGGATGCTCAACTCATACAACAGATAGACCGGCAGAGCCAACACCACCTGGGAAAAGACGTCCGGGGGGGTGATAATGGCCGCCAAGATCACAATTGCAACCAGGGCGTATCGTCTCCCCTTGGCCATAAGTTTGGAGTTGATTATCCCTAACTGTCCCAGAAAAAAGCAGACTATCGGCAACTCAAAGGCCACCCCGAAGGCCAAGATCATCCGCATCATGAAGCTGAAATACTCCTGAATCATCCAGGTCGGTTCCAGCCCCTCGAAGGCGACATTGCTTAAGAAAGCTATCGCTCGCGGTAACACCACAAAAAAACAGAAGATAGCCCCGAGGAGAAAAAAGATGCTGCCGGCGGCCACCACCGGCACTACCATTCTCTTCTCCCGCTCGTAAAGCCCCGGAACCACAAACTGCCAGATCTGATACAGTATCACCGGCACCGACACAATCATCCCCGCCAAAAGAGACATCTTGACCCTAATGGTGAACCCCTCGGTGACCTTGAAATAGTGGAGCTTAATATCCGGTACTGCTTTGTAAAGGGGTATCTGAAGAATCGTGTAAATCTGGTCGGAGAAAATGTAAGCTGCGATTGAAAAGATCAGTATCGATGCCAGACACTTTATGATCCTGAAGCGAAGCTCCTCCAAGTGGTCCAGAAAGGACATCGGCTCAGTTTTTTTCTTCTCCATCTGAGGCGTGAGAGGGGAAATCTTAGCTCGGTTACTTTTCCAGCCCCTCTAACTCTTGGCGGAACTCCTCCGGTTCCTTGAACTTGCGATAGACGGAGGCGAAGCGGACGTAGGCGACCGCATCCAGCTTCTTTAAGCGCTCCATCACCATTTCCCCCAGCTGGCTGGAGGTGATCTCCCTTACGCCTTTTTTGTCGAGCTCTCTGAAGATGCCGTCGGCGATGGCCTCCATCCTTCTTTTGGTGACGGGACGTTTGTTGCAGGCAAGCTCTATCCCGTGCAGGAGCTTTCGCCTCTCGAAGGGTTCCACTCGGCCGTTGGCTTTCACCACCTGTAGGGAGGAGGGTAGGCTCTTCAATTCGTGCAGGAACTGATCCTTGTTTTTGAAATCCTTATAGACGGAGGCGAATCGGACGTAGGCGACCTCATCGATCTCCTTCAGTTTCTCCAAGACCAGATCGCCGATCTCCCTGGAGGAGACCTCCTCCCGGGAGAGGTTGAAAAGGTCGCTTTCGACCTCGTCGACCAAGGCCTCCAACCTCTGGCGGCTCACCGGACGCTTCTTGCAGGCGAGGATAATACCATCCGAGAGCTTGCCGCGGTCGTACGCCTCCAGAGTGTGATCGGATTTCTTTATCATCAGGGGGATCTTCTCGATGTATTCGTAGGTGGTGAATTTCTCCTCACAGGAGAGACACCGTCGTCTTCTCCGGGTGGCCTTGCCGTCCTCGGTGGGACGGGAATCGACCACCTTATCGTCCAGACTTCCGCAGAAAGGGCATTTCATCTTACCTTGCCTCGAAAATCTTTTTGAACCAATCTCTATCCAGCTCGATTTTCTCCACTCTAATCCCCGCCTGGGAGAGCATCTCTTGGGCCATCTGGTCGGGATAGCCGCCGCAGTTTTTGATAGCCGTAATTCCGGAGTTGATCAAGAGCTTGGCGCAGAGGCTGCAGGGCTGACAGGTGGTGTAAAGAGTTGCCCCCTCCACAGAGACACCGAAGGAGGCCGCCTGGGCGATGGCATTCTGCTCGGCGTGGGTGGCTCGACAGAGCTCGTGTTTCTCCCCGGCAGGTACCTGCAATTCCTCCCGCAGGCAGCCGATCTCCAGACAGTGCGGCAACCCCTTGGGGGCGCCGTTATATCCGGTCGCCAGCAGCCTTTTGTCCTTGACGATGACTGCCCCCACCTGCCTCCGCAGGCAGGTGGAACGGGTAGAGGCTAAGTAGGCCATCATCGTGAAATACTGATCCCAGCCGGGGCGCGGCCTGGGGCCGGTTTTGGACAGCTTGCCTTCTTTTGACGTCAGAGCGGGATGTAGATGACGGTCATCAGTCACAGTAGGTTGCCCTCATCGGTTAAAGATCATTCAGGTCTTCACAGTTGTCAGGTAAACCTTGTCCCCGGGGGAAACGTCGAGTCCCCCGGCGGCATCTTTCCCGAAACTCGAGATCTCCAGGGTGCCCCCGCTCCCTGTTATCACGAAGAACTCGTAGTCCTTCCCGTCTTTATATGACGTTACAAGCTTGTTTATTGCTCTCCCCTTAACGTTCATGGTGACAAAACGCCCGACCTCGCTGAGCAACTCCAGGGGGATATTCGTTACCACATTACCGAAGTGGTCGATATGGACGATTTCGCCTTCGATCTGTTCTCCCCTCATCTCCGGCTTCGGGATTTTGAAAGTCTCGATTTCCTCAAGTTCGGGGCCGAACTCCCGGGGGTCGATGCCCAAGGAGAGATACGCCGCTGTCGGCGCAAAAATGTCTCTTCCATCAAAGGTCCGAGAAGCGGAGAGAAGCTGATACTCGCTGTTGGTTAACTTGATTGCCAATTCCGCCTTCTCCTCCTCCAGAACATAAGAGAAAACCCCGTTGTCGGGGCCAGCGAAGAAATACCCCTTGGTCTCCAGAAGAATCGGAGATCTTCTGCTCCCGACCCCGGGATCCACCACCGCCAGATGGATTGTCCCCTCCGGATAGTACTTGAAATACCTCCCCAAGAGATACGCCCCCTGGCGGATATTGCCCGCTTCTACCTTGCGGGTGGCCTCTACGATCTCTGCTTCGGGATTGATAGAGAGGATGACTCCCTTTATCTCCGCCAGGTAGCTATCCATATCTCCGAAATCGGTCAGGAGGGTGATCAGACTCTTCTTTTTGCTCACAGATCCAAAAGGTTCAAGCCGAACTCCGGGTCCTTTTTCCTCAAAAGTGGTTCGGGATACGCCCTTACGAATATCTCCGCGGTGGCCGCCACCTCGGCGGAGAAAAGATGTCCGGCATAGAGGTTGTAGTTCCTATCCGAGATGGCAATATGAAGGTGTAAGATCGGCTGGTAGTTGATGGTGGCGATGCTGCCCGAGAGACTGACGAGCTCGTAAACCTCCTCGAATTCCCTCTGCAGATATTTCTTTTGCTCGCGGTCGAAGTAGCCCAGGGTGACGTTGGTGACGGCGCCGATTCCGGTGACGCTGCCGGAGTCGACCTTTTCCTGCCGGGCGAATTTAAGCAGGGAGTCGACCAACTGTTCTCCCTTGTCGAGCTTCACCACGAAGCCGTCTGCGATCTTTTTCGTCTGCATTATCCTTCCGATACGTTCTCTGCTAGCCAACCGAGATACTCTTCAGAACCGGCGACGACCGGTAGAGCAATTATTTCAGGAATCTCGTAGCTGTGAAGTTCTTTGATTCGCTTCTCTAACTTGCCGAAGAGAGAATTCCGGGTCTTTATAACCAGGAGCCTCTCATTCTCTCTGCTCAGCCTATCCTCCCAGTGAAATAAGGAGGTGGTCGGCATTACGTTGATGCAGGCCGCAAGTTTTTCCTCCACCAATCTGGACGCCAGCCTTTCGGCTTCCTCTTCGGAGGGGGAGGTCACCAGAACTACGATGAAGTCGGTCGTCTCCATCCGGATGTGAAAAAACTACTTTCTGACTTCCCGCTTCAAGACCCTCTCTACCGATTTCACCTTACCGGTCAGCCGCCCCTTTGCTCCCTTGCGGTCGTCGATCGTGATGACGGTGTAGACCCGCGGCACCAGCCTGCGGGTGACGTTATGGCACTTCTTTATGACCCCCATCACCTCGTCCCAATTTCCCTCCACCAAAGTCCCCATAGATGTCAACTGGTAGTTCAGACCGCTTCTATCCACGATGTCGATCACCTTGGCGACATATTTGGAGACGCTTTCTCCACCTCCGAGAGGGATTATCGAAAAGTTCGCCAGCATGGTTTCTCCTTTTTGGGCGACTTCATCGTCAATCCATTAGGCCCTCGTAGAGAGGGAATCTCTTACAGAGATCGCCGACTTCTCCTCTGACTCTCTCCCAAATGGCCTCGTTCTCGATATTGTCGATGATCTCTACGATCCAGTTTGCGATTTGCCTCATCTCCGGCTCCTTCATCCCGCGAGTCGTCAAAGCCGGGGTGCCGAGGCGAATCCCGGAGGTGATGAAAGGTTTTTGAGGATCAAAGGGGACGGTGTTCTTATTGACAGTGATGCCGGCCTTATCCAGAGTTTCCTCCACCACCTTTCCGGTCAGATTCTTGTTGAAGAGTTTTACAAGTATCAGATGGGTGTCGGTGCCTCCGGAGACCAGCTCCAGCCCCCCCTCCATTAAAGCTGCCGCCATGGCTTTGGCATTGGCGACGATCTGTTTCTGATATTCCTTGAAGTCCGGCTCCATGGCCTGTTTTAGAGCCACCGCCTTGGCGGCGATGATGTGCATCAAAGGTCCCCCCTGAATCCCCGGCATCACCTCGCGGTCGAGCTCTTTGGCATATTTCTTCTTGCACATGATCATGCCCCCACGGGGTCCCCTTAAAGTCTTGTGGGTGGTGGTGGTGACGAAATCGGCAACCGGGACCGGGGAGGGGTGAAGTCCGGCGATGATCAATCCGGCGATGTGAGCGATGTCCGCCACCAGATAGGCACCGACCTCATCGCAGATCTCTCGGAAAGGCTCATATTCCATAATCCGGGGGTAGGCGGAGGCGCCGGCGATTATCATCTTCGGTTTGTGCTCCCGGGCCAACTTTCTGAGCTCATCGAAATCAATGACCTCGGTCTTTTTGTCCACCACATATTGAATGACGTTAAAGAACTTCCCTGAGAAGTTGATGGGGTGACCATGGGTGAGGTGCCCGCCGTGGGAGAGATTCAGCCCGAAGATGGTATCGCCCGGCTTCAACACCGCGAAGTAAACCCCCATGTTAGCCTGAGACCCGGAGTGGGGCTGGACGTTGACGTGCTCACACCCGAAAAGCGCTTTGGCCCTCTGTCGGGCCAGCTCCTCCCCGATGTCTACGAACTCGCAACCTCCGTAGTAGCGTTTTTTCGGATACCCCTCCGCATATTTGTTGGTCATCACGCAGCCGGCGGTCTCCAGTACCGCCTTGCTGACGAAATTCTCAGAGGCGATGAGCTCCAGCTTCGTGGCCTCGCGCTCCATCTCCCCTTTTATGGCCTCATATATTTCTGGATCAACTTGCTTCAATGCCCACATATCCATCTCCAGTTATCTGCACAACTATTTCAATTCAGCAAAGTGTGAAAGTTTTCCTCAGCCATCGATTCGGTTTGTTGGCTTGTGAGAACCGTTCACGTTGTCGTCGGCGATGCTCACCTATAGAGGCATATTCAATAAAGAAAGTGTGGTCAAGAGTGTTGACCACAGAAGAACCGATCAAGGCCTAAGCTCCGATTATGAGTAACAACGCTTGGTGCCCTTTTTCTTATAGTTGACTCTGCTCTGAGGAAGTCTTTCGCTCATATTCCTTGATCTTGTTCACCCTCCTCTGGTGCCGTCCACCTTCGAACTCCGAGGAGAAGAAGGCCCCGACGATTTCAACAGCCCGCTTTACGGGAGTGAATTTGGAGGCCAGGGTCAAAACGTTGGCATCGTTGTGCTGCCTGGCGAAGACCGCCAGCTCCGGATTCAGACATAAAGCTGCCCGGATCCCCTTGACCTTGTTGGCGCTCATGTTCATGCCGTTACCAGTCCAACAGACCAGGATTCCTCGGTCGAACTCGCCCCTGGCGACGGCTTCGGCGACTTTCAGCCCGTAATCGGGATAGTCGCAGGACTCTTCCGAATCGGTGCCGAAGTCGGTGACCTCCTTGCCTTCCCCCTTGATGAACTCTTTAATCCTCTCCTTGAGCTCGAACCCTTTGTGGTCAGCGCCGATGGCTACTTTCATCTCCTAGACTTTCTGATAGGCAGCCTCTTTTTTCCCGACATCGACGTAGGTCAGCCAACCCCACTTGTCCTTTTCCTCTCCGGAGACGACCCCAAAGAATTTGTCCTGCAACTGCTTGGTTATGGGTCCGCGCCGACCCGCTCCAATCTGCACCCCGTCGATGGAAGAGATGGGAGTTATCTCGGCGGCGCTGCCGGTGAAGAAGACTTCGTCGGCGATATACAACGACTCCCGGGGGATGTGCTGTTCAATGACCTTTATGTCCAGCTCCTGGGCCAGGGCGATGACGGTGTTCCTGGTTATTCCCGGCAGAATCGAAGCCCCAAAGGGCGGTGTTATCAGGGTTTTATCCCTGACGATGAAGATGTTCTCGCCGGAACCCTCGGAGACGTGGCCGTAAACATCTAAGGCAATCCCCTCCACATAACCGTGAGCCAGAGCCTCCAGCTTGATCAACTGCGAGTTCATGTAGTTGGCGCCGGACTTGGCCATCGCTGGGAAGGTGTTGGGAGCCATCCGATTCCAGGAGGAGACACAGACCGACACCCCCTTCTCTAAAGCCTCCGGGCCCAGATAAGCTCCCCAGTACCAGACCGCAATGGCGACGTTTACCGGACAGGGGCGCGGGTCCACTCCCAGTTCCGCATAACCTCGATAGGCCACCGGCCGAATGTAACATTCCTCCAGCTGGTTGGTCTTCATCAGCTGGATTATGGCGCTGTTGATCTGTTCTTTGGTGAAGGGAATCTCCATCCGGTAGATTTTGGCGGAGTTGAAAAGCCGATCCGTATGAGCCTGAAGCCGAAATATCGCCGACCCTTTCTTGTTCTTGTAGGAACGGAAACCCTCGAAAACGCTGCTGCCATAATGGACCACGTGGGAGAGGACGTGGATTTTGGCCTCTTTCCAGTCGACCAGTTCCCCGTCCATCCATATTTTTCCGACCTCTTTGAACGGCATAATTCCTCCTCAGGAGAGATTGTCTATGTCAACTCTCACAGCGACATTCGATAACTAAATGTCACGGTTTGCCTCTGCAATATATCGGGGGGGAGAGCAAAATGCAAGCTGAAATCACTTGACGCTGACGGCCGCCAGGGCAATCGACATCAGCTTGGTCTCGTGGGTATCGGAGCGGCTGGTGAGAACAACCGGAGCTTTAGCCCCCACCAGGATAGAGGCGCACTTAGCCCCCGCGAATATCGTCAGACTCTTGTAGAGAATATTGCCGCTCTCGATATCGGGAACTAAGACTATGTCCGCCTCTCCGGCAATCTCGCTTTCTATTCCCTTTGTGCTGGCGGCCTCCTTGGAGATGATGTTGTCGAGCGCCAGGGGACCGTCGACGATGCAGCCTCGAATCTGCCCTCTTCTGTTCATCATCGTCAGACAGGCGGCCTCCACGGTGCTGGGCATCTTCTCCGGATTGACAAACTCGACCGGCGCCACGCAACCCACCCGGGGAGTCTTAATCCCCAGCGAATGAGCGACCTCGACTGCGTTCTTTAGGATTTGGACTTTCTCCAGGAGGGTGGGAGCGATATTGACGGCGGCATCGGTGATCAAGAGCAGCTTCGGATAGCTTTTCAGTTCGAAGACCGCCACATGGCTTAATAGTCCGCCGCTGGCAAGGCCCTGCTCCTTATCAAGAATCGCTCGCATGAAATCCTTGGTTGGCACCGCCCCCTTCATTATCACCTCTGCTTTCCTCTCCCGGATCAGTTGACAACATTTGAGAGCGGAGTCGTAGCCGTTGTCGCTGTCAATAATCGTGAGGTTGTCAGGCTTGATGTGGTTGTGTCCGCAAATAACCCGGATTCTCTCCAGATCGCCCACCAGAATCCCCTGAGCGATCTGTTCTGTGACCGCCTCCGCCAGAGCCAGCAAGACCTCTTCTTCTTCGGCCTGAGCGACGACCACCCTTTTAGGCCTGGCCCGTTTGACTTTGGCAACTATGCCGTAGAGGTTTTTGATCATCCTGATCTTACCCCCCGGTGATTTGAGATTCCCTCATTCCTGTCATCGACTGTCAACCATTCACTATTTACCGATCCAGGTTGAGACAACCTGGGCTACTTCAGGCCTCTGAACTTCTTAACAGTTTCCAATCTCTCCTCCGCGAGCAGATTGGCGGCCGACGAGGTGGAGATGTTTTCTCTCTCGGCAACCTCGAAGACCCGCAGGAGGATATCATAAATCTTGCCGGCCTGCTTCAATGCCCGCTCCTGATTGTAGCCCTCCAGCTCGTTTACGACGTTGATAAGCCCACCGGCTCCGATGATGAAGTCCGGAGCGTAGAGAATGCCTCGCCTCTGGAGTATGTCCCCATGTTCTTCAGTCTGGAGCTGGTTGTTGGCGGCTCCGGCGACGATGCGACAATTGAGCTTCTCGACTGTTTTTTCGTTTATGATTCCGCCTAGAGCGCAGGGCGAGAATATGTCCACCTTCAGCCCATAAATCTCTTCGGGGTCGACAACCTCGGCTCCGAATTTAGCTTTTGCCACCTCTACCTTCTTTTTGTCAGTGTCTGCGATGTAGACTTGACACCCCGCGATTTTCAAATCCTCCGCCAAAGCGAAACCGACATGCCCCACACCCTGTATGGCCACGGAGATACCTTCAAGGTTCTTTTCTCCAAAGACCTTCTCAGCGCAGGCCTGGATTCCGTAAAAAACTCCGGCGGCGGCCACCGGGCCGGGGTCTCCGGAACCTCCCAGGGCTCTGGAGATGCCGACCACATGCTGCGTCTCCTGGCGGACCTGCTCCATGTCCTCAACGGAGGTGCCAACATCCTCTGCTGCGATGAAGCGCCCCGACAGGGAATCCACAAAGCGCCCGAAGGAGCGGAAGATCAGGTTTCTGTCGGCCTCCTCACCGGGGTCGATGACGACTCCCTGACCACCCCCGAGGTTCAATCCCGCTGCGGAGGATTTGTAGGTCATGGCCTTCGAGATCCTCAGAGCATCATCGAAAGCTTCATCCTCGGAAGCATACTCCATGAATCTTATGCCCCCGATGGCAGGTCCTAAGGTGGTGTCGTGGATGGCAATGATGGCCCTCAGGCGCGAGACTTTACCGCAACAGAAGACCACCTGTTCGTGTTCATCAACGGAAAGCGATTTGAAGATATCCATCTCAGATGAGCCGGATCCGCGGAAGCCTGAAGGCTTCCGCTATGTTCCTATTTCCTCATTCTATATAATAAATAGTCAACCACGAATCCAGTTCCCCGTCTCTGGTTTCCTGTCTCCTATTTCAATTTTGGTCTTCGTTTCACTTTGAGAATGGTCTTAATATCTTCTACGTTGCCGACATCAGGTAAACGTATCCAGAGCCATTTGCCATCATGGAGCAGCTCAGTACCCCTTATCAAGCCCTGCACTTTCTTGGATAACCTCGGAAGATCCGGATCGAGTTTCTCTAATTCCTTTTTACCCAGAGTGATCAGAACCGTAAAGGCGTCCTTTTCCGGGAATAAAGAGCACAGACTCTTGCCGCTTTTTCTGTATCTGTAAGTCCAGCCATATTTTTTTCCGTAAAAAAGCAGTTCAGGTTCGATATCATAGGCTCTATTCAGGTATTCCCTCAAATCGTTCCATGCTGGTACGTTTTTTTGACCTATCGCTTTCTTTACGGCGCCAACTGACGGAGCGGTGTCTTCGTCGAGTAATCTTTCAAACTGCTCCATTTTTAATTCGGTGGGCCCTTGTATTTCGGGATTTTGGCGGAACAGATTGCGCGTATCTCAAGTATCCGTAAACAGATTCGGAAAAGCGTAGCCGCGCATAAACACCGTCTTACGTGACATGTCAATCTTGCTGTTTCGCAATGGAAAATCTCGCCATCACTCTGAAGGTTGCTTTCAAAGCGGTTTTTGCATCCGTTTCCAACACTTCGTAAGGATGGCGGCCGTTCTTAACTGCCTTGTTTTCAACATCTTCTTCATCGTCTGGTGTTCGAAAATGTGCTATCGGATTTCTGATTCTTCTAACCTTATCAAGTACAATAAATTCAGACTCAGATATTAGTGCTTGTTCTTTAGCTTCCTTGAGCAAATCAACTATCCGCGCGCTTCGCACATCATTTGTGCCAGAAGCATAAAGGAGAGTCGCTAAGCTGTTTTCTACATATGATAGGCTTAACATAATTGATGCAGTATACTGACCATACACAAAACAATACCTTGCTTCTTCGAATAAATAGTGAGATTTTACTCCACCATGAAACAATGACAAACCAATATTCGGATACTCCTTTATAATCCATTTTAATCTCTGTAATCTGTCATCCCGACATTGCTTATCCTCATTGTCCAACCATTCTACATCACTTAGCCTCATTCCCGTTCCTCCTGTCAGATTCGGATTTCACACAACCTTTTCCGCATAAACGAAATTTGCGAAGCGAATTTTGACCGAAACAACTTAGCTGCAAGGGCCGAGTTATGTGCTCTTGCTGCTATTTCTTTTATCCCTCGGGTCTTCTGTATGTGGTACTTCTTCCAGCAGAGATTCCTTTACCAATTGCAAAGCCTCCCACACCAGAAAGAATGGGTAATCCAGCTTCGGCACTTATCACTCTCGTGAGCAATAAGATTGTTACACAAACAATAACAAAAGCCGAGAGAATAAACTGACCATACAGAGTCCAGAACTCGTTTCGTCTACTAAGATACTCATCAAGCGCATTCGAGATCAAGCTCGGATCCGGTGGTCTATTACGCATCCAAACGTGTAGAATCTCTTCTAGTAGCCCGTTAGGAAACCTTCTTATCCTGTGTAACAAGAAGCCAAAGTAAGCCAAGGAAAGCAAGATAAGCAGACTAATTGCACTAACTACGATGATTACCGAAAACATTGAAGACTCCATTTTGACCTCCCTTGACTATTCTGCAGGAATG
>LIZU01000099.1 GCA_001302725.1 candidate division Zixibacteria bacterium DG_27 | reverse complement strand
TCAAGGGGTACGGATTAAGACCGAAAAGGGTCTCGCCTTTGTTGCTCTGGCGAACAACAGCCAGGTGGAGGCAGCTGAGAACAGCCTCTTCTCCTTTCAGCGCGATGACCAATGTCACCTCTTTCAGGGAAGGATCTCCTTCCGCATACCCTCTGGTGCCAACATGAGCTTCAACGTGAGGAAGTTATCCATCGGAAGGCCTCATCCGCTTCAGGCCTCCACGGGCTCCCTGGTTTCTCCAAGGAGCGAAGAGACCGTTGGCTCGATTACCCTCCACCCCAACGGTTCGGTGACGGTAAAGAGCATTCGATGTCCCCTGTCCATTCAGAACCAGGACCGTATTGTCCTGGCCACGATAGCATCCAGAGAGTCGGTGACCATACCCTCAATCATGGCTTCGGGAGAGAAAGCGGTCATGGTCGCACAGGTTGGTGAATACCCGACCGGGGAAGCTCTAACTGAAGAATTTTTAGGGTTGAGCAACACAACATGGATGCTCATTGGTCTTGGGGCTGTCGCGGTAGCTGGAGGAGGTATTTGGCTCGCATCAGGCGAAAAAAAGGAAGATAGATTCTTCATTCCTCTTTGCCCCTAAGCACAATACGTAGCCACCTGAGCAAATGAACCCGAGCGGTCAAAAGTTCATATCCTGTCTAGGGGCCTTTCTGAAAAGTGAGGCAGGATGTTTTTTCACACGACAACGAGGAAAGCCATTATCTCCCCTATCAGCCTTCTGGTCATCACCTTCCTCGTCTCCTGTGTTTCAGCACCCCCTTCTGAAAAAGGAGTCATCTCCCCGGAAAAAACCCTCTTAGAGCTCGAATCCTCCCGGCAGGTGAGGGCGATGAATGAGAGGATCCTGATGAGCAGCCTCTCATCGCAAGGGGATCCTTACCGTGATTACAAGATCGGGCCCGAGGATCTGCTGGAGATCTCCGTCTTTGAGGCCGAGAAGTTGAACCAGACCGTGAGGGTCAGTTCCCAGGGCAATATCAGCATTCCCCTGCTGGGGGTCGTGAGGGTGAAGGGTCTCACGGCCAATCAATTGGAGAGGGAGCTCAGGGAGCTTCTGGCCGAGAAGTATCTTCAGGATCCCCACGTCAGTATTTTCATCAAGGAGTACCGCAGCCAGCGAATCTCGGTGATGGGCGCCGTTGAGAAGCCCGGTGTCTTTGAGGTCACGGGCCATAAGACGATCCTGGATATGTTGGCCGTGGCAGGTGGTCTGAGGGCAGATGCGCAGCAAGGGGCGGGCAGCCTGCTCTTTCTGATCCGGCCCCCGGCTGTGCAGGGCGAGGCCCCCGAGGTCCTCGAGGGGGAGAAGGATTTCGAAGCAGGGGGCCCAAGGACATTCGTGATCGACCTCGAGGAGTTACTGGTCAAAGGCGATTTGAGCCTCAATGTGCCCCTGATCCACGGGGATGTCATCAACATCCCGGTATCGGGCAAGGTCTTCGTGGGCGGCGAGGTGAGGAGGCCTGGGGGCTTTCCCCTCGGGCGCAACAGGATGACCCTCACTCAGGCCATCATCATGGCGGCGGGCTTAAAACCCGAGGCCAACGGCTCCGAGGCCAAGATCTTCCGATGCTCGGAAAAGGGCCTCGGCAAGGAGGTCCTCTCCGTCAATGTCTATGCCATACAGAAGGGAAAACAAGAGGACCTCTACCTCAAGGAGAACGACATCATCATCGTCCCCCGACACGGGGTGAAGGCCTTTTTCGTCGGGGTCAAGGAGACCCTTACCGGGGTTTTAACCATGGGGTATTCCCTCGGGTCCTTGTAGGCTAAGGAGACTCATATGAGACAGGCTCCTTCAGACGAGCACTATCAGATCCCTCCCCCGGGATATTACGGCTCCCCGTTCCAGGAAGAGCGGGAGGTCAACCTCCGGGACTACTGGAAGGTCATCCGGAAGCGGCAGTGGACCATCATCGCCTTTTTCTTGATCGTGGTGGTAACGACGGCCGTGGGGACCTTCACCATGAGCCCCATCTACCGGGGAACCGCCACCATCCAGATCAACAAGGAGAACCCCCAGATTGTCGATTTCAAGGAGATCTTCGCCGTCAATACCATGGACAGGGACTACTACCAGACCCAGTATAAGCTTCTCGAGAGCCGAAACCTCGCCAGGCGGGTCATCGATCTGCTCGGGCTTGCCGAACACCCCGAGTTTTTGTCCAAGCCCCAAAGCCCCTTGCAGAGGTGGAGGTCGAGGATCACCAATTCCCTTGCCGCCCTGTTTAGCTCCTCCGATGGGGATTCATCCGAGAACGATAGGGAGAGCCTTCTCATCAGCGGGTTTCTCAACAGGGTAAAGATCGAGCCCATGAGGAACACCCGCCTCGTGAGGATCCACTTCGATTCTCACTACCCTGAGCTCTCGAGCCTGGTGCCCAACACCCTGGCCACACAGTACATTCAGCAGAACCTGGAGACCCGGTTTGTTGCCACGGAACAGGCCAAAGAATGGCTGACCGGGCAGCTGGAGGTGCTCAAGGCCAAGGTGGAGAGGGCTGACGAGGCCCTGCAGGCCTTCGCCTCCAAACACGGCATCGTCTCCCTCGAGGAGAAGGAGAATATCACCATGCAGCGTCTTACCGAGCTGAATGAGGCCCTCACCAAGGCCGAATCGGATCGGATTGCCAAGGAGGCCCTCTACAAACAGGCCAGTGAGCAAGACTACGATTCCCTGCCTCCCATCCTGGAGAACACGTTGATTCAGGATTTGAAACAGGCTTACATCCAGCTTGATGCCCAGTACATGAGGCTGGGGGAGACGTTCAAGCCCGAATACCCGGAGATGGTCCGGCTCAAAAATCAGATGGACACCATCCAGAGGCGTCTTGATGCCGAGGCGGGCAGGATCATCGCTGGCATCAGAAGCGACTACCAGGCGAGCCTCCGGAGGGAAAGCCTCCTTCGGGAGACCTTTCAGCGGCAGAAGGCCAAGGCCATGCAGATGAAGCAGAGGGCTATCCAGTATAACATCCTCAAGCGCGAGGCCGACACCAACCGGGATCTCTACAATGCGCTGCTCCAGAGGATGAAGGAGGCGGGCGTTTCGGCCGCCATCACCGCCAGCAACATCCAGATAGTCGATGGGGCAGAGTTGCCGACCGAGCCCTTCAAGCCCAACAAACGGCTCAACCTCCTGCTGGCAACCGTGGTGGGTCTGTTCCTCGGGTTCGGCCTGGCGTTTTTCTTCGAGTACCTCGACAACACCGTCAAGACCCCTGAGGATGTGGAACAGCTGATTCAGCTTCCCTCCTTCGGGATGATCCCGGAGATCGCCTACGAGAGGCGGAGGCGGCTGGATGAGGGCAACTCCTACCCGGTAGAGCTGGTCACCTTCGCCCATCCTAAATCGATGTTATCCGAGGCCTACCGGAACGTCCGAACCTCCATTTTGCTCTCCTTCTCCGAGAAGCCTCCGAAGAGGATCGCGATCTCCAGCCCCAACCCGGCCGAGGGCAAGACCACCACCGCGATCAATACGGCCATAGCGCTGTCCCAAACGGGTGCCCGGGTGCTCGTCGTCGATTCGGACATGAGAAAACCCAGGGTCCACTCAATCCTCGGAGAGGAAAACGGCGCGGGGCTCTCGAACTTCCTCTCCGGTAATACCGAATTAAAATCAATTATTAAAAAGTCTGACATTCCGAACCTCTATTACATTCCCGCCGGCCCCGTTCCCCCCAATCCTTCAGAACTGTTGGGCTCGAAGCTCTTTAAGGCCACCATGCAGTTCCTCGGGGAGAAGTTCGATCACATCGTTTTCGATTCACCCCCGGTGCTCGGCTTTGCCGACGCGACCATCCTGTCCGCCTCCGTGGATGGAATCATCCTGGTGGTTCAAGGAGGGAAGACTCCCCGTGAGACGCTCCAGCGCGCAAAGGATATCCTCCATCAGGTAAATGCCAAAATTCTCGGGGTCGTGGTCAACCGGGTCGATATCGGCCGCAGCGACTATGGCTATTACTACTACCGATACCACTACTACTATGGAAAGGAAGGAAAAAGGAAAAAACTTCCCTATACGTCAGATAGAGAATCAAATTCCCAACAAATCTAACATTCTCAACCAGATAAACGAAATAAACAAGGAGGTTAAGGTTGAGGCTAAGGCTAAGAAATGAACTAAATCAACCAAATGAATTTGATTTACGCTCTGAACGCTCTAAACGTTCAAAACGAACCTAACGATAGTAACGCTCTCAACAATTTAAACGAGTTATGAAACGCCTTATATTTCCACTCCTAATCATCATTGCCTCGATCTTAGTAGCCTACTGCATCCTCTCCACATGGAGGGGGATGGCCCTCTCCCAGAAGGCGTATACGAGGGAAAACCTCCTCGAGGCAGCGAGAATGGAACCCTCAAACCCCGATCCATTCCAAAAATTGGGGGTTCTCCACCAGTGGAACCTCCTCCAGGTTGACCTGGAAGAAGCGGCCCAGTATTTCCAAAAGGCGATCGAACGAAACCCCCTTGAACAGGAATACTGGCTCCATCTTGCCATGATCTTTCAGAGGATGGGAAAACCTGGCGCCTCTGATCACGCACTGCAAAACGCCCTCCTCGTCTTCCCCACTTCATACCGGGGAAAGTGGGTTGCTGGAAACCTTTTGCTACAGCGGGGAGAACTTGAAAACGCACTCCCCCATTTCTCCTACATCCTTTCCCATTACCCAAACCAGAGTAGCCTCGTCTACGATATCTGGCTGAAAGCCGTTAATGATCCCGACTTTATCATTGAAAGACTGATCCCGGGGGATCCTTCCTCCCTGCATCAATACCTGACCTACCTCTATGGTGTTGGAGATACCAACTCGGCCCGAAAATCCTGGGCGAAGCTGATGTCGCTCGAACAAAAACCTGACTGTGCCAAGGCCATCCGCCACATTGAATTCTTGATCTCCCGTGGCGAGCTGACTGAAGCCTCCCAGATCTGGAAGGCCAGGCTGCACCAAGAGGGGTTTGATATCCCATCTGATGGAAATGCAGTTACTAATGGTGGGTTCGAAAGGGAAAAGATCTTGGGCGGTGGGTTCGATTGGAAAATTCACCCAGTTGCTGGGGCTGAAATCTCCTTCGATCAAACAGTGGCAATTGAGGGGGAGTGCTCACTGAAAATCGCCTTCAACGGCAAGGAAAACGTCGATTTTCATCATGTCTCTCAATATGTGGCATTGAAACCCGATACACCCTATGCGCTCACGGCGCACATGAAGACCAAGGATATTACGACAAAAAGCGGCCTCAAGATAGAGGCCTTAGGGGTAGGCCCAGCGTTTTATGGGGCATCGAAGTCCCTTACTGGCAATAACGACTGGAACGAGTTAACGGTGGCCTTTCGAACCCCAGATCATTCGCAGGGTGGCATAATAAGGGTGAGAAGGACGAAAACCGATAAGTTCGACCGTTTCATCTCAGGGACAGTCTGGGTTGATAACGTCCAAATCAAGGAGATGCAATAAACAGTAGGCAATGCTTGCAGGTTGAGGTTAAGGCTAAGGTTAAAGCGAAATGCCAAAGAGAACAGAGGGAAGGTTAAGGTTGAGGTTAAGGCGAAATGACAAAGGCCAATAAACAATAACGAGCACGAATCACGAGTCACGAACCACGAAAACAATGAAAGATTACTACAAGATCCTCGGCATAAAAGAAACTGCCCCTGCGGAAGATATTCGTGCTCGGTGGATCGAATTGATACGAAAATTCCATCCCGATGGGCAAACAGTGGGAGGAGCGGAGGCTGAGAGATTAAAAGAGATCAACGAGGCATACGGAGTATTGAAACATCCCTCCGCTCGCGCGTATTACGATCTCCAGAGGGCCTATCA
>LIZU01000098.1 GCA_001302725.1 candidate division Zixibacteria bacterium DG_27 | reverse complement strand
CACCGCAGAGGAAGCCTTCTGGTTTCCACTTTCCTATACCCTCTCCCCTATCTCCTGTTCCCTACTCTGTAATAGCAGACTCCTCCTTCGCCTTCTCTAAGTCGTTTAGCCTGTGAAGACGCCATCCGGCGAGATTGTGCAAGGCGACCGATTCGGGGTCGACCCTAAGCCCCGTTGAGATTAGCCTCAAGAACTCCTCAGTTCGGCTCCGGGGGCAGAGGTCCAAAACCCGACCCTGCGCTTCCCCGACCGCCTCAATCTTCCCCTTCTGTCAAAATGCAGTTTCACTCGCAGAGTAGATGAGCGCCAGAATCGGCAGAAGCGGAACCGTTGAGATAAAACCATTGCCTTTCACGCGTATCACTCCCCCTCTTTCATCGTAACGGCAACTCTTGTAAAGAAGATGAGTCTTCAGCTGGCAGCTCAAATCAGACTTCTCTCAGTCATCTTAAAGCGCTTGCCTTCGGGGTTTGGCATTCATTTCTTATAATATCATGATGGGGAGATTCGAAGTGAGGTCCAGTGCAATCGGAGGAAGGGATCCGAAGCTGTTGAGACACTCTGAGAAAATCGACAATCAGACTCTCCAACGTCTTGGGAGGGTGATCCTCTCTGTGCTGACTGTTTTGCTCTTATGGCTTCAGGTGGGTTACTCGGAGGAGGATCCTCACGAGGAAATCCTTGAGTTGTGTGGACTGGATCGCCTTCCCACTCAGGATGATTACCCCGATCATCCCGCAGTAGTACTCTACGACTCCGGTGAGTTTTCGATCGAGGTGGAGAAGGGGGTGAGGCTCGACTTCAACACGGAATTGAAAAAAAGACACGTCCTGCTCGTTCTGAATCCCCTGGGAAAAGACTACGGGAACCTGAAGATTTACTTCGGCCACAACAGCAAGATAACCGCGTTCAAAGGTCGAGTCATCACCCCCCGGGGAGAAGTCGTCAAGGTCGATCAAAAACAGCTTCTGGAGGTCACTGCCTTTCCGGAGTTCTTTCTCTACTCGGACACCAAGGCCAAGGTAGCCGCCTTCCCTGAAGTTCTGGTCGGCTCGATAATAGACTATGAGTATACGAAAAGATACAAAAGCCCTCTTGCCTGGGACACCTGGAACTTCCAGGGTATTCTTCCGACCGTCAAATCGACCTATACCCTGATATTGCCCAAGAGGTTTTTCCAGCCTGACAGGTCTGGCAAGTCCGACTGGCTCAAATGGAGATATAAGACCTATGGGGTGGCTGAGGGCCCGATAAAGGGAACGATCCCCAGAGTCGCTCCCCCGGGAGAGGAGCGGTATATCACTTACACCTGGACGGCAAGGGATCAACCTGGGATTAAACTCGAATCCTTCATGCCGCCGCTCTCGCTGGTCAGGTCCCGAGTGGTCTTCTCGGACGGAGTCTCCGGTACTTGGCAAGACATCGGCAACAGATACTATGAGCTGCTCGAAAAGCAACTGAGGTCTTCGGGCATGCTGCATCGGAAGGTGTGGGAGTTGACTACCGATGTCGAAGATGAACTTGAGAAGATCCAATCGATATACTATTTCGTTCGTGACAATATCCGATACGTTGCCATCCACTTGGGGAAGGGTGGCTATGTGCCCCATTACCCCCATGACGTCCTGGAGAACAAGTACGGTGACTGCAAGGACGTCTCCGCGCTTTTGGTTTCGATGCTGAAGAGGATCGGGATCGATGCCCATCCCACCCTCATCTGCACGAAGGATTACGGTTTCATCGACACCACTGTCTGCTCGTTGGATCCCTTCAATCACATGATCGTCTATGTTCCTCAGGAAAAGGAGCCGATCTGGCTCGACGCCACCTCCAAGTTCTCACCGTTCAACTCCCTTCCCTGGCAAGACCGAAACGTCCCTGCTCTCGTTGTCCGCGGCGGCGGTAGTTCCGGATTCGTGGTGACTCCCAAGTCGGGCAAACGGGAGAACCTCAGCAAAAGAGTGCTGACGCTCTCCATTGATCAGAAGGGGAACCTAACCTGTGATGGTTTTCTGGAGTATGGTGGCACCCAGATGGAGAAGGTGCGCTCCGATTTCACCTACTCCTCCCGGGAAGAGTCACAAAAAGCGGCGCGGAGGTATCTCAACCGATGGTGTCCGGGGGCAACTCTGATTGACTTCAGACTGGAGAACTTTGACTCTCCGGAGGGAAACGTCAAAATCTGGCTCTCCTTCAGAGTGGCGGACTATGCCGATGATGTCGGGGCGGAGATGGTCTTTTCCCCTAATATCTTGAACCGCCTGGAATCGACCGCTCCCTTCTCCGAGGAGAAAAGGGAACACTATCTACATCTATACGATCCCTATACCGAAATCGACACCTTGAGTTTCCTGCTCCCCAACGGCTGCCAGGTTGAGAGCTACCCCTCTGCCAAAAGCCTGAGTTGCAGGTGTGGTCTTTTCCGTTCGAGCTGCCAAGTTGTTGGCGACACTCTGAAGTATCACCGTTTCCTGCAACAGGAGGAAGTCTACTTAGACCCCTATTACTACCCTGAGATAAAGGAATTCTTCGAAAAGATCAGCATCGCCGACAGGGAGATGGTGTTGCTCAGAAAGATGTAGAAATCTCTCTTGTTTTTTGGATTGGATTCTGATCGTGCTGGAGCTTGCGGAACTGAGAAAAAGAGCCGAAACTGCCTGGCGGATGCTCTCCGATTGCACTATTTGCCCCCGGGAATGTCACGTCAACCGCCTGCGGGGAGAAGCGGGAGTTTGTAAGACAGGTGAACTGCCGTTGGTCTCAAGCCACAATCTCCATTTCGGAGAGGAACCGCCCATTTCCGGACATCGAGGCTCCGGAACGATTTTTTTCGCCAACTGCAACTTGAGATGCCTTTACTGCCAGAATTATCCCATAAGCCAGATGGGAAGCGGGGAGGTAACATCACTGGAGACATTGGCGACGATGATGTTGGAATTGGAGAAGGCCGGCGCCCACAACATAAACTTCGTCACTCCCACCCACGTGGTTGCCCAGATCTTGAAAGCGCTGCTCCTCGCCAGAAAAAAGGGGCTAGCTCTGCCGATAGTCTATAATAGCTCTGGATATGATGCCTTAGACACCCTGAAGCTGCTGGATGGGATAGTGGAGATCTACATGCCGGATATGCGTTACGGAGAAAACCAGCCCGCCTCTCGCTTCTCGGGCGTAAAAGACTACGTGGAGGTAAACCAAACCGCCATCACGGAGATGCACCGTCAGGTCGGGGATTTGGTTGTGGACAAAGACGGGGTCGCCACGAAGGGACTTTTGATCCGTCATTTGGTTCTGCCCAACGGCCTTTCCGGCAGCAAGAAGATCTTCGACTTTCTGGGTAAGGAGGTCTCTAAAAACAGCTACGTCGGTCTGATGAGCCAGTATTTCCCGGCCTACCAGGCCCCAGACATAAAGGAGATTTGCCGAAGGGTGAATAGATCCGAATTCAGGCAGGTCAAGAGGTGGTTTTTCGAAGCCGGGCTCTCGAAGGGATATATCCAACCGGAGCCTCTTTATTGAAATCTGGTTGCAAAAAAGGGACTTTTCAGCTATCCTTTGAATGGAGGTCGCGTTCAGAAGTCTGCAACCTCCGCTAAGGCTGCGCAGGCGATGTTTCTAACGATCAAGAATACTCTGAAACTCTCGGTCGTGCTACCAGTACTTTCTCTGTGTCTTCTGTTGAGTAGCACCTGCGTTTACTACAACACCTTCTATTACGCCGAGACGTATTTCAAGCAAGCCGAAGAGAATCGGAAAAAGCGAGAAAGACAGGCCCCAGGGCAACAGCAACCGCAATCATACCCGTCGGCCGGGAAGCCCTACCCTCATAAGGGCTACGAAGAGGGCTACCAGAAAGGTTACGAGCCGCAGCAGCGAACCAGCTACAATCCCGATAGGGAACTGTATGAAAAGGCCATCAAGAAGGCCTCCAAGGTTCTGGCCTTCCACCCTAAGAGTAAATATGTCGACGATGCCCTGTATATAATTGGCAAATCCTATTACAGCATGGAGGAATATCAGAAGGCGGATCGGAAATTCAAGGAGCTGGTGGTCAATTTCCCGAAGAGCAAGTTTATTCCCGAAGCTTACTTTTACATGGGCATGAGCCACTTCCATCTGGAGGATTACGCCAAAGCCCAGGAGGCTTATGGCGAGGTCTTGAAGACCCCCAGGAAAAAGGAGTTCAAAGACCAGGCGAGCTTTATGGTAGCGGAGATAGCCTACAAAGAGCAGGACTATCCGAAGGCGATAAAGCTCTATCAGCAGATGCTATCTCAGTATCGCAAGAGCGAAAAATCCGCCCAGGCACAACTTCAGATTGGAGAGTGCCATTTCCAGCTCGAAGATTACCAGGCCGCAGCCGCTGCTTTCGAAATGGTAGAGAAACATCACCCCGATACTGAAACTTACTACCTCGCCAAGTTTCGAAGGGGAGAGAGCCTCTGTCTTTCCGGGAAACAGGAGCCGGGGCTGGCTGTCTTTCAAAAACTCGGCGAGGACGAAAGGTACTTCCATCATCAGGCGGCGGTGAAGCTGAAAATCGCCGCGGGAGAACATCAACTGGGAAGACGAGACAGAGCAGTGAAAACGTATGAGGAGGTCATAGAGTCGCATCCCAGAACCGAGGAGTCAGCCCAGGCCTATTACGAGTTGGGGCGCATTCACCAGTTAGAGCTCCTGGATCTGAACAAAGCCAAAGAGATGTTCGACAAGTGCAAGACGGAAAAGCCCTCCTCGAACATAGCCAACGAGGCTCTGGCTCGCTCCGCAGAGATCGCCAAGCTCACGTCTTATCGAGAGCAGCTTGCTGACTCCCTTACTGAGGCCGGCGCCGAGACTCAGTTTTTGCTCGCGGAAGCCCTGCTTTTGGACATGGGCCAACCCGACTCTGCCCTCCAGGAGTATATGGATTTGGTGGAAAGAGAACCAGAGAGCAATTATGCTCCCCAAGCGCTCTACGCCGCCGCATATATCTACGAGGAGCTCAAAGGAGACACCGCAGCGGCAGTAGACCTCTACCAGCGTATCACCCGGGAGTACCCTTCAAGCGAGTACGCCCTGGTGGCCGCAGATTCCTTGGGGATAGAGTTGGATGTCGCTGACTCCCTCAACGTAGGCGCCCTCTTAGAGCACGCCCAGGACTTGCTGTTCAACCGCGGAGACCCCGATTCTGCGTTACTGCTGCTATTTGAGGTCGAGGCCCGTTTCCCCCACAGCGAGTATGCACCCCAAGCCGCTTTCACCCGGGCCTGGATTGTCGACACCTATCTCTTTCCTGAGGATTCCAGCGCGGTATATGCATATCAGGAGATCGTCAACAAATATCCCGACACGGAATTTGCACAGGCAGCGAGGGACCGCATGGGACTGACCAAGAAGACCTCCGATCTTGCGGCTCAGTTCAGCCTCGTCGAAGGAGGAGACACCACCACCTTCAACCCCGAAGACACCACCACTTACAGCAAGCTCGGCTACCCCATGGCACCGGAACCTCTCCGAGCCGGGCTCTTCGTCTATCCCGAGGAGCTGATCGAATATGAGTACCGGGGTAAAGTCCTCTTGAAGATATTCATTGACACCTTTGGCCAGGTCAAGGAGGCCGAGGTCTTAGGTTCCTCCGGTTCCGATCTGATAGATCAGGCCGCCATTGACGCCGCCCTGGAAACCAGCTTCGATTTCCACCATATGGACCCAAAAGAGCTAAACGGCTATTTCCTTCATCAGGTGAAATTTGAGCCTCCGGAGCGCAAGGGTTCTCGCTATGAGCCCGGTGTCGGTCCTTAAACTTGAGTGTTGACTCTGTGCCCCATCAACTTGATGCCACCGTTGCCGCAATCAGATCGATAGCTCC
>LIZU01000097.1 GCA_001302725.1 candidate division Zixibacteria bacterium DG_27 | reverse complement strand
TCCAAACCGGTTACATCCGAAGCCAAGGCGGTGTTGAGCTTCGCCGCCAGACGAGGGAATAATGCCTTGCCGTAAAACGAGGCCACCCCGATCAAACCCTCCGGCTTGTGCTGCTCAACCAAATCCGCCAGAATCTGGGCGTAAATCTGATCGGTAAAAGCGGTGAGACCTGAGACTTCGGCATAAATGACCCTGTTGGCGCCTCTCTTGATCAGCTCTTGAGCCTGCTTGCTCAGTCCTTTGCCAATCACAACAGACCAGATCTCAGTTCCCTTTTCGCTCGCCAACTTCTTAGCCTGTCCCAGGGCCTCGTAACTGACCGGAGTGATTTTCCCCTCCTTCACCTCCGCATAGGACCAGAAACCTTTGTAGTCGGAAAGCTCTGCCACCGCATAGGACCAGAAACCTTTGTAGTCGGAAAGCTCTGCCATTCATACTCCTTCAAAGAGGTTTAGTAAATTCTCACTCTAATCAAATCTGATCCAAAGGTCTTTGAGTTTCCCGAGCTGTGGCCGCTGGCTGTTGGATCGCAGCTTGGGCTAAGATCGTTTTATATTTCTTCCCGCTCCCGCAGGGACAGGGGTCATTACGCCCAACTTTGGGTCCGACTTTCACGGGAGCTTTCCTGACCTTCTCGGGAGTCGCAGGGGCTTGGTCGACACGCAAGAGGTCCAAGCCAGATTCCTTCACCTCGACTAGCTGTGGTTCTTCTGCTTTCTTGGTCACTCCGGGACGAGAACCCTCCGGAGTAACGGTGTTGAAGATGTTGAACACCACGGCCTCGTCGATCTTGTCCAGCATCTCTGTGAAGACATCGAACGATTCCCGCTTGTACTCCACCAGAGGGTCTCTCTGCCCATAGGCTCGAAGTCCCGCACCGGCTTTGAGCTCGTCCATCTCGTACAGCTGGGATTTCCAGTAGTAATCGAGAGCCTGGAGCATGTAGGCCCTCTCGCGCTCCCGCATCTTCTCCGAGCTGAGCTCTTTCTCAAGCCCGTCGTAGGTCTGCCGGGCCAATCCGGTGAACTGCTCTAAGAGCCCCTCTCTGGTGAGCCGGGGAACGTCTTCTCTGGAGAAGGTGACGAAAACCTTGAAAATCCTGGAGAGCTGGAAGCTCAGTCCCTGCAGGTCCCATCCCTCCGGTTCCTGGTCTCCGGGACAGTGGCTGTCCAGCTGTTTTTCCAGCACCTTCTCGATCATCTCCTGAACCTCTTCCCGGAGGTTCTCTCCCTCCAGGGCTGCAGTTCGCCGGCTGTATATGACCTCCCGCTGGCGGTTCATGACGTTGTCGTACTCTAAAAGCCTTTTGCGTATGGCGAAGTTCTGAGTCTCCACCCTCTTTTGAGCCCGCTCGATGGCTTTGGTGATCATAGAGTGTTGAATTACATCCCCCTCTCTCACTCCCAGTCGGTCCATCACAGCTGCGATTCTCTCGGACCCAAAGAGTCGCATGAGATCATCCTCCAGGGAGATGAAAAAACGGGAGGAACCCGGATCCCCCTGTCTGGCCGCACGCCCCCTCAACTGCGAATCGATCCTGCGGGACTCGTGGCGTTCGGTGCCGATAATGTGCAGACCACAGGGGACTTCTCGGTAGCAGTCCAGCTGCTCCAGATGAGGGCAGCTGTCTCCATTCTCCCAGGGAGCGATTAGGCGACAGCGTGGATGTTTCACGACCCTGGGACCGAGTTTTATGTCGGTGCCTGTCCCCGCCATGTTGGTGGCGATGGTGATGGCAGCCTCAAAGCCAGCCCCGGCGACGATCGTCGATTCCCACTCCCCCATGATCTGCCCTTTTCGCCTCTGGTAGCGACGATCCTTGGTGCTGACCTGATATTTGAGATTCTCTATCTTCTCTCTGAAATAATCTCTCCTATCCTCGTCGGCTTCACTCTGCATCTTCTCTTGGAGCTCTCGCATTTCCCTCTGGGTTTCTTTGTAGAACTCGGCCCATCCCTTACGGCTTTTCGCTTCTATCTCCTTGGCGACGGCTTGTTCCATCTGACCCGCATTCACCACAGTTCCTTTGTAGCCTTTGGAGTTGAGCATGCGCGCAATCAGCTCCGAAACCTCCACCGAGGTGGTCCCGACCAGAACCGGACGTCCCTGCTCGTGGACTCTTAGAACCTCTTCAACGATAGCGGCATATTTCTCCTTCTTGGTCCTATAAATCACGTCATCGTGGTCAATCCGTCTCACCGGCCGATTTGTGGGGATTTTGACGACATCGAACTTATAAATCTCATAGAGCTCGGCGGCCTCGCTTTCGGCCGTGCCCGTCATTCCTGAAAGCTTCTCATACATCCGGAAGTAGTTCTGCAAGGTGACGGTGGCGTAGGTCTGGGTCTCCCTTTCGATCCTCACCCGCCCGTAATGCTTGGCCTCAATGGCTTGATGCAATCCCTCTGAAAATCGTCTTCCGGGAAGCGGGCGCCCGGTGAACTGGTCGACGATGATCACTCTCCCGCTTCTCCCCCTCTCTCCGTCGTCTCCGGCAACGATGTAGTCGACGTCCTCCTTGAAAAGACAGTAAGCTTTGAGAAGCTGGTTGATATAATGGGACCTCTCCGTAAGTTCGTAGTATAGCCCTTCGATTTCTTTCTTGCGCTTGAACTTCTCCTCCACCTCCAGGCTCTTGTCACCGTCGATCTCCTCAAATTCGGCCTCCAAGTCGGGAATTTCGAAGGGATCTCGGTAGCGATCTTGTCGCTCTCCTTCCACTGAAGTTCTCTCGTACGTAGACTTCGGACCGCTGGAGGAGAAGAGGCTTCGTCCCTTCTCCTGGAAGTAAACACTATGTTCCTTCTCCTCTACCACGAAGTAAAGTTGGTCATCGATCTCGGGAAGTCTTTTATCTCGGAGAAAGGCAAGCTCGGTGTCGGTGACCAGCTTCTTTATCCCTCTCTCCTTGTACAATTCCAAAAGCTGCTCGTCCTTTGGTGCTCCCCGCTGAGCCACGAGAAGTTTTTTCGCAGCCTCCTCCTCCCTACCCTCTTCCAGGAGCTTTTTGCCTTCACGGATGAATTCCCGCGCCAGACGGTTTTGGGTTTTCACCACCTTTTCGACCATCGGCTTAAGCTTCAACAGCTCACCGGTTCGGTCGGCGACTGCCACCGGACCCGAGATAATCAGAGGGGTGCGAGCCTCATCGATAAGGATGCTGTCGGCCTCGTCGACTATCGCGAAATTGAAGCCTCTCTGCACTCGACTCTCGGTGTGGAAAGCCATGTTGTCGCGGAGGTAATCGAAACCGAACTCGTTGTTGGTGCCGTATGTTATGTCGCAGTTGTATTGCTCCTTTCTCTCCTCGTTGTCCATGTCGTGCTGGATGCAGCCGACCGTGAGACCCAAAAACCTGTAGATCTCTCCCATCCATTCTGAATCCCTCAAAGCCAAATAGTCGTTGACGGTGACGATGTGAACCCCTTTGCCGGTGAGGGCATTCAGATATGCCGGCATCGTCGCTACCAGGGTCTTTCCCTCTCCCGTGGACATCTCGGCAACTCTCCCCTGGTGGATGACGACCGCGCCGATGAGCTGAACGTCGAAGGGGATCATGTTCCAGTCGGTTTTGATGCCGCAAACGTACCAGGAGGCTTCCCTCTCCACTAAGCGCCTGCAAACCTCTTTCACCACTGCAAAAGCCTCGGGCAGGATGTCGTCGAGGCTTTCACCCTCTTTTAAGCGCTCTTTGAACTCTGTGGTTTTGGCTCTGAGCTCGTAGTCGGAAAGGGTGGGAAGAGTGTCGTAAACCCGATTTATCTCTTCAACAAGCGGGTCTATTCTCCTTACATCCCGCTGGTGCTTGGTTCCAAAGATTCTGGTGACGACTTTGCTGAACATCGCTCATACCTACAGAACGTCCCCCATCATTAGGTTTATATGATAAAATATCGGAAAGGTTTTGGCAAGAGAAAGGGGAGGGTCATTGTTTTTGAGAGTTGACGCGGTTGGTATCGTCCAAATCGAGCGCGTGGTCAGCCCTGTCCGTCACCAACTGCTAATAAAAATAGATTATCTTCCAACCCTCCTCCGTCTCTCTGAGCTGCATTTTGGTGTAGTTCTGTCTGCCGGTCTCCTTGTCAATGAAGGAGACCTCTACCTCTGCGAGGTTGTCTCGAATCTCCTCTGCACCTAAAACGATTTGGCTTTTGCGCCACGTGGTGCGCCGATGGCCATCACCCACAAGAGTCCCCAATATCTTTCCCTTGTAGAGGCCGAGGACTAAAAGACTGTCCTCCGGCGAGGTCGCCTTCAGGCTTCTTCTGACCATAGCGTCCAAGTCCAGGCAGCTCACAATGGTTGCCGAGTCGGAATCCTGGACCGCCCAGATGAAATCTTTGACCACCCCTTTGGGACTTTTCCCTCCGCCACAGGAAAGAGAGAGGGCTAGAAGCAGACAGATCGAAAAAGACAATGTTCTGGTATGCATTGTGTTCTTCCGAAAGAGCATTCTTCACAACATAAGGTGTAAATATGTCACAACTCTCGAAAAAGTCAACAATTGACGTGCTTTCATTTTGGCTAAGGGAGCCAGATATGAACAGACACTTGCATTTGACCGACACTACTGAAGACAGATCACACCTACCTGCCCCGAATGGGCTCTGACTGAAAAAGGCTTGCAAGCGAGCCATTTCTGTCTATATTCTGAAAATATGATAATCGGTAACGTGACAATTGAGAGCAAGACTGTTCTGGCGCCACTGGCGGGGATTTCAGATTCATCGTTCCGAAGACTGGCCAGATCGTTCGGTGCCGGTTTAGTCTTCACAGAGATGGTAAGCGTTGAAGGTTTGCTGAGAAGAAATCGACCCAGTCTGCGACTTCTGCACTTCACGGAGGAGGAGCGGCCAGTCGGAGCTCAGCTTTTCGGCTCCTGCCCCGAGAGCGCAGAGGTGGCAGTGAGAGTCGCCGAGGAGTTCCGGCCCGATTTTATAGATTTCAATGCCGGCTGTCCGGTCAGAAAGGTCGTGAAGAAGGAGGCCGGAGCAGCCTTGCTCAGGGATTTGAAGTTGCTCGAAGAGATTCTGAGCAGAATGATTGAAGCTACGGAGTTACCGGTCACCCTGAAGCTGCGCTCCGGCTGGGACGAAGAATCAGTGGTGGTGGTTGAAGCCTCTCAACTGGCAGAATCGCTCGGCTGCGGGGCGGTGACAGTCCATCCCCGAACTCAGAGGCAGGGTTTCTCGGGAAATGCCGACTGGGACCTGATTGCAAGAGTGAAAGAGGCCGTCAAAATACCTGTGATTGGCAACGGAGACATCAAAACCCCTCAGGACGCCAAGAGGATGCTGGCTGAAACCGGATGCGATGCCGTGATGATCGGGAGAGCCGCGCTGGGGAATCCCTGGATTTTCTCCAGAACCAACCATTACTTGAAGACCGGGAGACTTCTGCCGGGACCCACAATCGAAGAGAAAATGCAAGTCTTTCTGAAGCACGTAAGATTGATGACTGAAGAGCTCGGTGAGGACAGAGCGATAAGAAGGATGCGCTCGCATATAGGTTGGTATATCAAAGGAACACCGCACGCCAGCAGCCTCAGACGGAGAGTGTTTGGGATAGACAACTACGATGAGCTGGAAGGTGTTCTCCAAGAGTATATCCGTCCCATGAGCTTGAGAGAGCGAGTCAGAAACAGCAGTGCTTTCGGCTTAGTAACGGAAAGCTCCACAGCCTTTGGTGCGAACTTATCCAGAGAAAAAGAACGGGCGGGTGCGATTCTCCGGAGGAGGTCGGAAAAAGACCAAGGAGTCTGGTCAAACGAAGAAAAGGAGGCCGAGGTCAAGACTCTCATGAGTCCTCGTTACCAGGAGATGTTGAACAGATGGAGCGAGTACCGTTACTTGATCTTAGAGCACTCGCCAAAGATCTATCAGAGCATTCAGATGCTTCTGCAAGCTTCGATGACCAACCAGACTGTTGTCCGATTCCTATCTGAGATCGAAAGCGCCTTGTCTCAAGCCCCGGAAGACGGCTGCAGGGTCAGTGCCGCCTTGCACGTCTGGGGCAGGCTGAAAGGAAAGGTGAAAAACGGGAACAAACTGCACTTCCTTTACTTCCTCGAGGCATTTAAGAGGGGAAAGATCCCTATCGAGCGAGTTAAGCATATGCTCTACGAGTTAGCTCAAAAACAGAGAAATGAAGAGTTAGTCAATTCCAGATATTTTGAGCAAATAAGGCCGCGTCGCGAAGAGAACCAGCAGATTACCTCAAAAGCAACATCTTCCGCTGGGAGGTAGATTCGTCCCCGAAGGTTAGGCGATAGATGTAGATGCCGGAGGCAACCTCCTCTCCCCCACTGTTACAGCCATCCCAGGTGACAAAGTAACTCCCCGTCTGCTGAACCTTGTCCACCAGGCCTCGTACCTCCTGTCCGGATATATTGAAGACCTTCAGGCGGACTTGC
>LIZU01000096.1 GCA_001302725.1 candidate division Zixibacteria bacterium DG_27 | reverse complement strand
TTATCTCGGCGGCAATTTTGTTCCCCTCCACGATCGCCTCTTGAATCCTGGTGCGGGCGATGCCATCAATCTCCTTGAGCTTGTCCTCGAACTCGGCGGAGAGCCCCTCCATCTCCTTTTTTCTATTCGCAGCGGATTCGAGATCAGATCTTATTCTCTCGCGCCTCTCCTCCAGAGTGGAGAGAAGCGGTTTCCAGGCGAACTTCTTCAAAAGCCAGAGGGCGATCAGAAACCCGATGATGTTGGTGATAATCTGGGACAGCTCCAGACCTAAGGCTTCGAACATAGTGTTTCTCCAGTGAGCTAGCTCGCGCTCTCCGGCCGCAATCGACTCACCGTTGATATACGAAGCGAGCTGTTAACAGACCCGAGATTCCGCTTAATCCGCTGTGAATACGCCTCAGCCGATCTTTCCCTGAAGAACGAATACCGTCACCAGGGCGTAGATGGTCAGAGCCTCGATCAGAGCGCACCCGATAATCATCCCCACCTGGATTTTGGCGGCAGCCTCCGGCTGCCGGCCCATAGAATCCATCGCGGCCGAGACCGCACGCCCCAATCCAAACGCGGAGCCAAAAGCAGCAATCCCGAGAGATAACGGGAGTGCAAACGATAAGGCCGTGGTGTAGTCCATCTTTCCTCCTCTTTAGAGGTGTCCTCTAAATGTTTCTCTTTCTCTTTCAACTCTGTCAGACAAACGGTACTAGCATACCTATTCGTGTTCTCCCGGGTGCGGCAGCATTAGTGAGAAATATATCGTGGACAGCAGTGCGAACACTAATGCCTGTATCAGGCTGGTGAGAATCGCAAGAAAAATGAAGGGAACGTGCAGGGGCACTCCCACCGGCAATTTCAAAAAGCTCAGACTCGCTATTCCCAGTCCCACGAAGACCGCGATGAGAACGTCCTCGCCGGTAATGTTGCCGAAAAGACGCAGAGAGAGACTGACCGGCCTAGCTAACTCACCGATTATGTGTATGGGGAGGTTCAAGGGCGCCAATAGCCATTCAACCACAGACGTGGGACTGCCGGCCATATGCCAGAGATACTTCAATAGACCGTTTCTCCGGATGCCAGTGTACTGGACGTAAACGAAGACGCAGATCGCCAGCGCCAGGGTAACGTTCAAATTCGAGGTCGACGAGAACATCCCCGGCACCAGCCCGAAGATGTTCATTATGAATATGTATATGAATAGTGTCCCCAGGAAGGGAACGAACTTCTCACCCTGCGGCCCCAGTATCCCCAGGAAGAAGTTGTATAGCCCCTCGACCACCATCTCAACCAGATTCTGTAGAGATCCCGGAACCAACCGGCGATTCCGGGAGCTGAAGTAGGCGAAGAGGGCAATTACTCCAACCACCAGCCAGGCGTATACTACAGCCTGATAGTGCAGTAGAATTCCGGCAATCCCCTTCCCGTGGAATATGGTATTGACGAGAGTGACAAAGTTGGCGATCTCCGGTCGCCCTTCGTGCCCGCCTCCGCCACCATGCTCGGCGACTTCAGTGAGAACTCGAATGAGAAGAAGTCTGCTCAACCTGCTCCTCCCGAACCCTTGCTATCGAAAATCGAGCCCTCCATCTTGAATCCCTCCAGGGACAAAAGCAATCGTCCCAATGCCTTCAGAACAATGACGGCGAAGATGAGGGTGAAACCAACCACCAGGCTCATGACCGGAAAGAGGCTCCATTCTAAAAGCAGGTAGCCCACCAAATAGAGGAGTGGAAATTTTAAAAGAAGCAAAAGCAACAGCTGACGCTTGCTCCTTTGAGACAACTTGGTGTAACAGACAATCACAGACCTCAGGAAATAGAGGTTTACTACTCCCCAGAGGCAACCCAAGACTATCCCCAGGGAATACCTGTAATCGAAATAGAGGGCTACGAAGGGAAGCTGTATTAAAGAGACGACAACGGAGGTCCGTATTACTCTGGCTATAAACTCAAGGCCCATCGCTTGGCGAGGTTCATGGTTAATGGTTAATAGTTCATGGTGCTCCAGCCCTCCCCATTTTGAGAAAACAGATACGAAATAAGTATTCTCGTTCTTGGTTGTCAAGGACTAATCTGTGAAGTTTTTCACGACTGCAGGCAAACAGTAGCGGAAACCTTTAGGTTTCCATCCGTGTGGAAAGCTCAACCTCCCCTTCAGCGGCAGAGGTTGTAGATCAGAAGCTCCAACACCAACTTCCTGGAGAGGGTGCTCCTCAAATCGAGTTCAGCATCGTACACCAGATAGATCTTTTCTTTGAGCTCATCCAAGCTGTGAGAAGAGACCTGTCTTTTGTATTCCTGCAATTTGAATTCCCGGATTCTCAGTCCTCGGGCTACCTCAGCAAATCGTTTCTGGTTCGCAGTCTTGAGAAGGTAGAGTCTGCTGTAGTGATTGCGCAGGGTGGCGGTAATCCAAGTGGGGCTTTTGCGATAGGCAAAAAGATTGCTCAAGACCTTCAAGGCCGGCTCGATTTTCTTTTCGCCGACTAAGTCCAGGATCTCGTAAATCTCGCTGGGATGTCCCGGCCCGAAGACCGCCTGAACGTCCTCCCTTTTGATCTGGGTTCTTTCTCCCACAAAGTAGGCCATTTTCTCCAGCTCATTGGCAAGATCCAAGAGATTATCTCCAACGGCGTCAACAAGATGCTTGAGCACCTGCGGTGATATCTCTTTCCTCAGTCTTTCAGCCTGGCTGCTAAGCCAGTTTCTCAGCTCCCCGTAAGTGAGATTCTGAAAATCGACACTGGTGGCCAGCTCCCTCAGCTCCTGATAGAATTCTTGGTTGAATTTGACCTCCGTGAAGACTAAAACCAATGTGGCGTTATCGGGTTGATGTGGCAAGAGCTTTAAAAGCCGGTTCTTACTTGGGGCGGGGAGCCTTTGAGCCTCCCGGACAATCACCAATCGCCGCTCGGCATTCATCGGGAGAGTGGAGCTGAGATTAAAGATCTCATCGGCGCTGCTGTCGGGCCCAAAGAGGATGTCGAGGTTGAAACTTCTGAGGTTGGGGTCGACCAGCTTCGAGATCAGAAGTGATAAGGCCTCTTCCTTCAGGTACTCCTGAGGCCCGTGGAAGAAATAGAGCGGATCGATCTTCCCCTTTTTGAGGTTTCCAATCAGGCTCTTGTAGTTGAGCTTCATCTTCTCCTTCTCTTTAGGATAGTCTGGCCTGTCTTCTCAGAGGAGAGCTCTAAAACGAGTCCAATATATCTTTCAACCCGAATTCGTCAACAGGAAACGAAAGCCAGCGAATGACAAGTAGGTTGCATAAGTCTCGTTGCAGATTCCACGGAAGAAAACTTTGCTCTTGCCGAAGAGGTTCTTTTGGAATATTATGGAGTTCAAGATGAAATTTGACCTGGATCGTCGGATAATCTTTGTGCTCATAGCGCTGGCGGTGGCTCTGCCCTTAGTATTCAAGCTGAACCTGCCGATTTCGGTCACCCCCGAAGTGCAGTCTCTCTATGATAGGATCGAATCCCTTAAGCCCGGAGATGTGGTCCTGATGAGCTTCGATCACGAGACCTCCACCATACCGGAGTTAGTCCCCATGGCTCAGGCTATCCTCCGACACCTTTTCTCGAAAGGAGTCAAGGTGGTTGGAACTGCATTTTTGGCCGAAGGCGCCACCGTCGGAGACAGCAACCTCTCTCTCATCGCCTCGGAATACGGCAAGGAATATGGGCACGATTATGTTTTCCTGGGCTATCGTCCACAGTATCATGCCGCCATACTGGGAATGGGGGAGGACATAGCCAGGGTTTTTCCCGAGGATTTACGTGGCAACTCCACCAACGAGCTTCCTCTCTTGGAGAACATCAAGAATTACAACGACGTGGAATTTGTGCTCTCCATTGCCGACGGTAATCTGCCCGACTACTGGATCGATTATGCCTGGAGTCGTTATCACGTGAAGATGGCCGCCGGGGTGACGGCGGTTATGGCCACAACTTACTATCCGATGTTGAACTCGGGGCAGCTTTTCGCGCTGGTTCCCGGACTCAAGGGGGCCGCCGAATATGAGATCCTTCAGTCGGGCCAACCTGGAAAGGCCGGAAGCGGCATGGACGCCCAATCAATAAGCCACCTTCTGATAATCGCGCTGATTATCCTGGGCAACCTCCTCCTGTTTTGCAGCAAAAGAAAGTCTCAGAAAGGTAGCGGAAACCTTTAGGTTTCCAGAACTCCACAGCGGTCGACATTTGAGAAAGAGTATCAAACGATTCCTTTCCGGTAACGAAGCCATAGCCAGGGGAGCTTACGAAGCCGGGGTTCACGTTGCCACTTCCTATCCCGGGACTCCGGCCACCGAGATTCTCGAAAACCTGGCTTTGTATGAAGAAGTGGACGCCCAATGGTCGACCAACGAGAAGGTCGCCTTCGATGTCGCCTACGGAGCATCTCTCGGTGGAGCCCGCTCGCTGGTGTCGGTGAAGCATGTGGGGCTGAATGTCGCCTCCGACCCCATGATGACTACCGCCCTGGCGGGAGTGGGCGGAGGCATGGTGATCGTCAATGCCGACGACCCCGGGATGCACAGCTCCCAGAACGAACAGGACAACCGTTACTTCGCCAAGTTCGCCAAGATCCCGATGCTGGAGCCCTCCGACAGCCAGGAGGCTAAGGAGCTCGTAAAACTAGCGTTCGGGCTGAGTGAAGAGTTCAACACTCCAGTATTGGTGCGCAGCACTACCCGCATCTCCCATTCCAAATCCTTAGTGGAGCTGGGAGAACGAGAGGAGGTCCCGATAAGGGAATATCAAAGAAATGCCCGCCGGCACGTGGTTCCCATTTACGGCAAGTTGTGGCGAAAGGATGTAGAGGAACGATTGGGCAGACTACAGCAGTTTGCGGAGAGCTTCTCAGAGAATCGCATCGAGGGCGAAGGGGGGAAGCTGGGAATCATCACCAGCGGGATCGCTTACCAATATGCCAAAGAGGTGTTTCCCCAGGCCAAGATTTTGAAGCTGGGGATGACGTATCCGTTGGCAAGAGAAAAAATCCTGAGTTTCGTCGCAGACTTCGATCGAGTTCACGTAGTCGAAGAGTTGGAGCCTTTCTTGGAGGAGCAAATCCGCAGCTGGGGAGCTTCAAATCTCGTCGGCAAGGAGGCGATCACCAATATCGGGGAGCTCTCGCCGGAGGTGGTCTCATCCGGAATCACTGGTGAAGAGATAAGCGAAAGCTACGCCGACGAAATAGAGATTCTCGCTCGTCCCCCGGTGATGTGTGCCGGCTGTCCGCACGCCGGTCTCTTTTACACCCTGCGGAAACTGAAGGTGACGGTCACCGGCGACATCGGCTGTTACACCCTGGGAGCATTGCCTCCCCATTCAGCAATCCACACCACCTTCTGCATGGGCGCGGGAATAGGAAACGCCTTCGGTCTGGAGAAGGCTCAAAAGGAGGGAGTCGTGGCGGTCATCGGGGACTCGACCTTCCTCCACACTGGCATCCCGGCATTGATCGATATCGTCTTCAACAAGGGAATCACCACCGTGGTGATCTGTGACAATTTGACCACCGGCATGACCGGTCATCAGCCCCATCCCGGCACCGGCAGGACTGCCAAGGGAGAGCCGACCTATGCCATCGACTACGAAGAGCTGATTCGAGCAATCGGGATAAAGCACACAACAGTGGTCGACCCCTACAATCTGAAAGAGACCGAAGAGGTGATGAAGGAGGCGATCAACCTGGCGGAGCCCACAGTGGTCATCTCCCGACACCCCTGCAGGATGTTGCCGGAGGAGCGCTCCAAAGCATACGTTATCCACGAGATCGACGAGGAGAAGTGTAACGCCTGCAATCTCTGTTTCTTGATCGGATGCCCCTCTTTGGAGGGTTACGGCGAGAGGCCGAGAATCATCCCTG
>LIZU01000095.1 GCA_001302725.1 candidate division Zixibacteria bacterium DG_27 | reverse complement strand
CCCCCCCGACGGAGGCGTAGCCCGTGATCATCATAACTTCGGTGTCCTTGAGATTCTCCCTGACGTGCCTTATTAGATCGAGTCCGCTTACGCGCGGCATCTTGAGGTCGGTTATAACCAGATCGACGGTTGCCGATTCCAGTATCTTTATTGCTTCAGCCACTCCCAGGGCGGTGTAGATCCGATACCCAGCAGAAGTGAGGTTTCTCTGGAGCATCTCAAGGGTGTCCGGGGCGTCGTCAACAACCAAGATGCATTCTCTGTCACTGGTTTCAGTCATCTTAAGTGGTTTCCTCTTCGTTCTCTGGCGCTCTGAGGGGCAGGTGAACGGTAAATCGAGTCCCGCTGCCAACTGTGCTTTGAACATCGATAGACCCCCCATGCGAGGTTACGATCCCGTGCACCACTGACAGGCCTAACCCTGTCCCCTCATCAATATCCTTGGTGGTGAAGAAAGGAACGAACATCTTCTTTAGCACCTCCTGACTCATGCCGATGCCGGTGTCTTCGACCACCAGCGAAACATGATCACCCTGGGTGAGTGTCTGAATGCTCAGTGTTCCTCCTTTGGGCATAGCCTGAATGGAATTAACGACCAGATTCACCAAGACTTGATGCACTTGCGCTCGATCGGCAGTTATTTCCGGGAGGTCTGGCGTGAGCACTCGCTTTAATTCAATTCCCGCCTTTGTGCACCGAGATCCAAGAAAATACAGCCCCTCTTCGATAACGTCGTTGAGATTGATTTGAGCTTTCCTCGTCGGCATCTGCCGGGCGAAGATCATGAGTTTTCTGATTACCTCCCGGGCATGCAGTGAGGCTGTTATTATCCTTTCGATATCCTTGCTCAGCTGTTCCGGCAACTCTGGATCTTTCTTCGCGAGCTGAGCGAATCCGAGAATACTGCCGAGAGGTTCATTCAGTTCATGGGCAACGCCGGCTGCGAGCTGTCCAATGGTGGCCAGCCGGTCGGCGTGTCTGAGCTGTTCCTGAAGCTTTCTTCCATCTTCCTCGGCCTTCTTTCGCTCAACGATAAGTGCCACTTGTCTGGCTATGGTATCAATCAGATTTCTCTCTTCTCTGAGGAACGGTCCCTCATCGAGTTCTGGTTTCTCCTCCAGGTAGACCACCTCAACAACACCCCGCCGTTCACCTTCCACCACGATATCCGTCATCTGCCTTTGCCCCTCCTGGCGAAAACCAGGAGTTGAGTAGGCACGCTTATCCAAAGTGATTCTGCCAGCAGTAATCTCAGGGTACTGCCAGGCGGGGGGAAGAAGCTCTACGATGCCCTGCAGAATCCTTCGTAGTGACGGGCCCTGCCGTTCAACCACTTGAGCTATACTATACAGGCAGATAAGTTCCTTCACCCTTTCCCGCAGGGCTGCCTGGGCTTGTTGGTTCTGCAGCGCAACTCCAAGGGTTTGAGCAACGCCTTCGTATGATTGCACTATCGTCCCTGTGAAGTAGTCCCGCTGTCTAGACATAAGCTGCAAAAGACCGACATTCTCATCCCCGACAGCGAGCGGGAGAAGGGCCAGGGATCTGTAATCGCCACCGGCGGCGGGGCTAGAAGGTCGGCTTTTTTCACCAGCTTGCGATTTCAAGGATAAAGACTTGTTAGCGTCGCCTACCCAGAAGCTTCCCCTCTTGGTGAAGTTGGGGAGTGTTCGATCAGGCTGTCCGCGCATAATATCAGCCTGCAGCCTTTCGAGATTTGAGTCACTTTGCGGAACGGGAATAGCCCTTCCGTCATCGTCTTTTTGGGATGGGATCCTCTCGCACTCGAATGAAAACTCCGGCTTCAGCCTTGAGAGGCAACGTTGATACTTATCCCCTTCCTTTAACCACAGCTCGACAGCAGCGCAACCAGAAAACTCTAATAACAGCTTGCAGATACCGCGCAAAAAATCGATTCTCGGCTCGCCCCGGTTGGCATGGTGCAATATTCGTTGTGATAGAAGCTGGAATTCCTCAGGCGACCTGAGATCAGTGGTGTAATCGTACGCCTCTTCTGCCCTATCTTTATTCGTTGTCATCTTGGAAACAGGCTGCTTGACGCTTCGTTATCATCTCAAGCCCACATTTCAATCGTGCTTGCTTTATGTCTGACATTAATGATCTGTGAACATGTCGATTGGCGAAAGTTAAGCGATCCCGCATCTTCCAATTATCAAGCATTCCGGGGAACTCTACTCTGTTACATACACCCTAGATATATTACTCAGCTAACAGACCAATGTCAAGGCCATCTGGGAATGCGTACTGTATCGTATATTGTGAAATTTCTTGGGCAAATTTGGCAGAAGAGAGGGCACGGGATATTTGAAAGGGGGTGTACTCTGTGCCCAAGCGATTGAAGCTTTTTACGACAGAGGTTATCGCCGGCTGTTCCCAGCTTGTCAAGCAGAATCTTCGGGGAGAGATTCGGCAACAGTCTCAAGTTTTGCTGAAGGAGCTAATTGAGTCCGGATTGTCGCCGGAGGCGACCCACCTCCGGTGGGAGGCCGAATCAAGAGGCGTAGCTGGGCTAGGAGCCTTATGGGCGGACGGTCACGGATAAGGAGTATCGCAACGGTTACTACCTGCCAACTCTTTTAACAGTCCATGGTCTCATTTCAGATCTCAAGGATCCCCGAACTCCTTCTGGAGATTACTACCCTACACTTTTAGAGCGTTACTATGAGGAAGCAGAAGGACTTTGACTGAATGGTGCAGGAGGTAGTAATAAAGGGGTCAACCCCGCCTGAGGCGCGGAACTGACGACCTTCCCGACCTATGGTCGGGACCTTCTAACCAAACTTGTTATCAACGATATAAGAAAGCGGGGCCGACGAGACTCGAACTCGCGACCTCCGGCGTGACAGGCCGGCGTTCTAGCCAAACTGAACTACGACCCCGAAAGACATCTTGCTCTAACGATCGGCTTGTTTGCTTGTTAACTCCTCTATCCTATCTTTGTTTTTCCACTTTTTCAATTGTCTTTCTCTCGCTGTTGCTTCGCCCCGACCGGCAAACTCCTGGACATAGACTACTTCCCAGGGTCTGCCGGATCTTGTCGATTTCGAACGTCCTTCGTTATGCCGTTTGATTCGATCATTAAGATTCGCCGTTGTCCCGATGTAGAACCGTTGATCGACCGTACTCTTCAGAATATAAAGACAACAGGTCAATTTACCTTCGTCATCCTTTGTATCGGCTCGCGACCTTCCCGACCGAAGGTCGGGACGTTCTAGCCAAACTGAACTACGACCCCGTGAACACTCTATTCTGAGACTTCCCTGTCTTTTATGGGCGATACTGGATTTGAACCAGTGACCTCCTGCTTGTAAGGCAGGCGCTCTCACCATCTGAGCTAACCGCCCAGGGCTCAAAAAGGAGAAAACCCTACCTCTCCCTTTTCTTCCTCCAATCGACAATTATCGACAAAGGTATTATGACACAGTAACCCAAAACTAGAAGTATCGGTGCCAGAGTAATGGAACCCATTCGCAGACTGATAAATCCAACAACGATAATCACCAAACCCAAGGCAAAGAGGTAGTAGTTCTTCTTGGTGAATCCTAACGTGTCTTTCTCTTTTACCTTGAGCTTCTTGGCCTTCGCCGGCTTAGCCTTGACCGCCATACCAAAACCTCTTGTGCAGCAAGAACTCAATTTAAGATTAAATCCCGGTGAGTCAAGCAAAAACTTGGCTTGGTAGTCAAAGTTGTCCAGATAGTCTAAGCACTCATCCGCCGGTGCTCCGATCAGAAGACCGACTTAGGTTTTTCATTTGACAGCGCATATTCAGTTTACTATCATAAAAATTGAAGGATGCTTTGGTCGCCGGCACTTAACGGCTAAGGGCCATTTCGATTTCGTAGTGAAGAAAACCTCTCGACTACCTAAAAAAGACCTCCTCCTCAAGATGCTCAAAGGAAAGGGGGTCCTGCCGGCTCGCCCCAGGACCCTGGCGAAGCGACTGGGTGTCTCGGGCGACGTATACGTCGGTTTCAGAAAAACACTGAAAGAGCTGGTGAGCGAGGGCGAACTCATCAGACTTCGAGGCGGTCGACTCGCCCTGCCTGCTCAGGAGGAGCTCTTAACTGGAGACTTCCATACAATAAGAAGTGGCGGCGGCTTCGTGATTCTGCCCGACAAGAAGGGAGACATATTCATCAGTGCCAGAAACGTGAGCCCGGCGATACACGGCGACAGGGTCCTGGTCAGACCGACGAAAACCTCCATCGGCAGAGGTCCGGAAGGTCAGATTGTCAAAATCCTCGAGAGACCCTCAAGAATCCTTATAGGGAAATACGTCAAGAGCCGGTACGGCGACTTTGTGGTACCGGATGACAAGAAACTTCCCCAGACTGTCTATGTTGAACCAGACCGCAAGCTTAATCCCCAGAATGGCCAAAAGGTGGTGCTTCTGCTCTCTCCCATCTCGCCGCAGACAAGTCAGCTGCCGACTGGAAGAATCACAGAGATATTGGGCTTCCCCGGCGAACCCGGACTTGATATCACCGCCCTGATAAGAAGTTACGATCTCCCCACCTCCTTCCCTCCGAAAGTCCAGAGGCAGGCTAAAAGCGTTGCCGGAACGCTCTCTGAAAAGGACCTCTCCGGTCGTAGAGATTTCCGCAAACAACTCTGCTTCACAATCGACCCTGCCGACGCTAAGGACCATGATGATGCCATCTCCCTGGAGAGATTATCCAACGGCAACTGGCTTTTGGGGGTGCATATCGCGGATGTCTCCAACTACGTCAGGGAGAATTCTGCCCTGGATGAGGAGGCGTTGAGCCGGGGCACCAGCGTCTATCTGGTAGACCGGGTAATCCCAATGTTGCCGGAAGAGCTCTCCAACGATATCTGCAGCCTCAAACCCAAGGAGGATCGCCTCACCACCAGCTGTCTAATCGAGCTGAACGAAAATGCCAAGCCGCTCCGGTCAGAGATATGCGAATCGGTCATCCACAGTCGCTACCGGCTGAACTACGAGGAGGTTCAGGACTTCTTCGACAGACAGAAATTCGGATATAGGTCCAAGAAACTTCGGGAAACCCTCACCAATATGCTGAACCTGAGCCGCAAGCTCTTAGAGAATCGAACCAAAAATGGTAGCCTGGACTTCGACCTTCCGGAGGCGAAGATAACCCTGGCGGAGGATGGCAGCGTCGTCGAGATCTTCAAGGAGGTTCGGCTGCAGAGCCATCGCCTGATCGAAGAGTTTATGCTCCTGGCCAATAAAACCGTTGCCACCAAAGCCGCCGGCTGGGGGCTGCCTCTCCTTTTTCGGGTGCACGAGAAACCTGAGGAGGAGAAGATTAAGAATTTCGAGGCCCTACTTGGAGATCTCGGTTACCATTTCAAATTCAAAGGTGAGACTACCCCGAAAAAGATTCAACGGGTTCTGAAGGCTGTGGAGGGCAAACCGGAGGAGAACCTGGTGAACGAACTTCTGTTGCGCTCTATGATGAAAGCCCGCTATCAACCCGACAATATCGGGCATTTCGCCTTGGCTTTCCCCCTCTACACTCACTTCACCTCCCCGATCCGCCGCTATCCGGACTTGATTGTCCATCGAATACTGAAACTCTATATGCATCGACAATTCACCTCCCGAAGAAAGAGGGGTTTCGCAAGGATTCTCCCCCGGGTGGGGGAGCATACCTCCGAGAGAGAAATAATTGCCGAGCAGGCCGAAAGAGATTCCATACGGGTCAAGCAGATCGAATATATCGCCGACCGTCTGGGAGAGATTTATTCCGGGGTGATTTCAGGGGTGACTAAATACGGTCTCGATAATCTGCTGATAGAGGGTCTGGTCCCGGTCAAGGAGTTGAGCGACGACTATTACTATTTCGACCCCGAGGCTCACCGCCTGGTTGGCAGAAGGTGGGGGAGGGCTCATCGGCTGGGGGACTCCGTCACGGTTCTGGTGAATCGCGTCGATCGGGAGAGAAGGGAGGTCGACTTCGTACTGGTACAAGATGATAGAGGCAAGGGCGACATCCGAGGCCGGAAGAAGCCGGTCAGAGCGTGATCCTTTTCAGAAGAGTTATTCCCAACAGCATAGTCAGTCAGAACCTAAAAGAAGATGAACAGGCTTCTGCTAATCAGCAAAAATGAGGACCGCAGGGAGGCTCTCGAGCAGATTCTGAGAGACTCATCCTTCACAATCGAG
>LIZU01000094.1 GCA_001302725.1 candidate division Zixibacteria bacterium DG_27 | reverse complement strand
TAAATCCCGCCGGCTTTGTCGTCAGCGGAGTTTTCAGCAATAGTGCTGCCAATTATCGTCGGGTTGGAGTTGCTCCCGCAATGAATCCCACCCCCGTATGAACCCGCCGAGTTGCTGGAGATGGTATTCCCGCTTATCGTCGGACCCGACTCCCAGCAACTGATGCCCCCACCCCCGGCGACCGTGGAGTTGTTATCCCTGATGGTATTATTGCTGATGGTTGGGCTGGAATACTCACAATGAATACCGCCGCCGCCCAGGTACGCGGAATTGCCGCTGAGGGTGTTATCACTAATGGTTGGGTTGGAACAGAAGCAGTATATAGCACCACCTTTAGCATCTTCCCCGGTCCCAGCGGCCTTTCCGTACTCCAAGCGACAGTGGCTTATCCGGGAATCGCTGGCGGCGGAGAGAAACCTTATCCCGTGCCAGCCAGTGGCGGTGTCGCTGGTAGTGAAGTGGATAGAGCTGCTGTCAGTTCCCACCGCCAAGAGCGTCGCAGAGGAGTCCACGATGAACTTGTAATGTCCCTGGAAATTGACCTTAACCCCGGGCTCAATCACTAGAGTTGACTCCGGCGGCACCCGAACCTCCCCGATGACATTATAAGGGCTTCCCTCTTCTGTCCAGCTGCCCCAAACCTCCCCTTCGACATAGCTGCCGAAAGCCGCCGGGATCAGAATGGCAGCCTCCCCGTTGCGCAGATGGATTCGGGAACTGAGGGGGCCCAGGTTGCCGTTCGGCAAAAGGGCGCGGAAGTTCGCCGGCAGATCCACCGGGATGCGGGTGCTTTCATCGAAATCCTCATTCCAGCGACCCCGGGGGCGGCACAGAACCAGGGCCCGGCGGTACCATCGGGAGTATACTTCGTATTCGTAGCCTCTTTTATCCACGCCACTCTTGATTATCCGGTAGCGGTTCTCAACAGCTTCGCCCAAGGCATAATCCATACACTCGTGCCAAGTCAGGGTATCCCAGCCGGGGTAGCTGGGGGAATAGGAGAAGTTAAAATCGATATAGAGGTAGGAGCTGTCTGACCTGCTGATGTAAAAGTAGGCCAGATTACCGAGCAGAGCTTCACCCCAGGTATACTCCCCATCATATCCGGACAATTCCGCCACCACCGAGGGGCTGTAGAGCTGGCAGACACCGTTTGCCGCCGAGAGGGAGTCGCGGCGGTAGGCCTCCTTCAAGGTGTTCATGCTCTCAGCGTTTTTGACGGGGCTGTATTGAAATTCCATGAGGAGCATGTCCGCAACCTCGTCGGTGGCGTATTCGTCAAGCCAGCTCCTGCAGATGTTGATGCAGGAGAATTTCCTCTTTCCGTCCGGCGACCAGGTTGGGCTATACGCCAGCGTGTCTTTCAGCTCCTGTAGAAACCTCTTCAAACCCCCCCAATACCAGCTTTGAAACTCTTCCTCGGTCACCTTGGCGTGGGTGGGATGTTCGGCAATTCTCCCCCCGGAGAGAACCGAGCCGTAGTTGTAAAACCTGTGAGTGGAGTTGTCCAGAAAGATCCCGTCATAATAGCCCACCTGGGAGCCCTCCGGAAGGGTTTTGAACTTCTCGAGGTTATACTCCTTCTCCAACTGGCGAGTAAACTGATTGTTGAGGTTGACTGCCCTTCGAGACAAGTCTGCGTAGTAGACCGGCACCCGAGCCGCGCTTTCATCGGGCGCAGACCCACCCCCCCAGCCGGGGATGAAGATCTGCTGCCCCTGCAGCTTTATGACGGTGTCGTCCCAGTAATGGTAGTACAGAGATTCCGGATCTGCGCCGCGGGCCTGGCATTCGTAGATAAGGAACTGATGCTCCAGAAGGTTCGGCCCACTTATGTAGTTGTCCGAGACGGAGTTGTAGAACATCCACTTCATCCGGGGATTGAGCCTCTTCACGGTGTTGACGGTGGAGACGTGCCCCGAAATCGCCACGTCATATCTGGCGGCGATGAGAGTATCAATGCTTGGTGGAGGTGCATCCCCGTACAGGGTGCACCAGTTCCGGCGGGAGTCGGTCCCGAAGCAGGTGTTTATGAGCAAAATCAGAAAAACAAGAAAGAAAAGACTCTCTTTCTCTGCGAAGATCCTGTCCCTGTGAGAAAAATCCTTGGTGCTCAATTCCCTTTAACTTCCTTTAAGCGTTGGGTTCTCCCTCTCGGAGGTTGAGATCTCCTTGATTACTCTAGCGGGGTTCCCGGCCGCAATCACTCCAGCCGGCATTGTCCGGGTCACCACACTTCCGGCTCCCACTACCGAGAAATCCCCGACATCCGCCATGACCACCGAGCCTTCTCCGACCCAACATCCCTTCCCGATCTCTGTCCTTCGATAATAGTTGTTGTTTTGCTCCCCTTTTGTTCCCCTCCCCTCAATTGAGTGTTGATGGGCTCCAGAGAGAATGCTGACTCTGGAGGCCAAAAGGCTCCCCTCTCCGATGGAGACATTTCCGATTACACAGTAGGCCCCGATATAGACTCCCTCCCCAACCTCCGCAGAGGAGTGCGGAAAGTAGGAACCGAATCCGATGAAGCCCTCCCCGGAGAATCTCTTCAAGGTGAATCGGTAATATGCACATCTCAGGTAACTGCCCAGCTTCCCTGGAACAAGGGCCAGACACTGTCCGAAGGAAGCGAAGAGATTATCGCTTTTGAAGAGATATTTGTGGAGCCTCACCAGGATAATCACAGGTGAAACTCCAGCCCAAGATAGGAGGATGATGAGCTTCTTGGCAAGAGATTTTTGCATCGAGTTTTCGACCAATTTTACACTCCCTTTTCCGCCAGGACTATGAGGCTCTCCTCCTTGACGGAGGCTTCCCTCTCCTGAAGATCGCTATCCCCGTCGTCGGCCCCACCCTCCCGCCCGCATAACCTCATAAAGCAACTCTCGAACTCAGCGACCATCCTCTTCAGTGAGAAGTTCTCCGCAACCTTGAAGCGAGCGTTTTCACCGAGACTTAGGCGCAACCTCTCGTCTCCCAGAAGAGCCATGATTCTCTCCGCCAGAGGTTGGGGCTCCCCCGGGGGGACGAGGTAACCGTTTTCTCCCTCACTTATGATTTCGGGGTTGCCTCCCACTCTGGTGGCCACCACCGGCAGACCGGCGAGCATATATTCCAAAATAGAATTCGAGAACCCCTCCGAGGAGGAGGATAACACTCCAATGTCAAATGCGGAAAGATATGGGAAAACCTCTGCCGCGCCTCCAGCGAAGATCACCCGGTCCTTTATTCCCAGACGTTCAACCAGAGTCTCCAGAGCTCTCCTTTGCGGTCCCTCCCCGACGATCATGAATTTCGTTTGCGGAAATTTCTTGGAGACCACAAAGGCAGACTTTATGAAAATGTCAACGGCCTTAACCGCGCGCAGATTTGACAGCGTTCCCACAAGAAGCGTCTCTGGTGAAATCCCCAGCCTCCTTTTCGCCTCCTCCCTGGGGATAAGCTTGCGGCTGGATTCATCCAAACCTATGCCGTTGTAAATCACCTCTATCTTCGGTGCACCGACTCCCTCCTTCTTCACCACCGTGTCTCTCACCGCACTGCAGTTGGCGATCACAAAGTCTGTCCAGCGGTTCATAATCTTCAGCAGAAGCAGGTCTCCTCCGGTTTGCCAGTATCCGAGGTTGCGTCTATTGGAGATAACCTTGGATCTCCCTGAAATTCTGCCGGCTAAGGTCCCGAAATAGTTGGCGTTCTTGAAGAACGTCGCCAATAGGTCGACTTTCTCCTTTTTCAGAAACCTCGCCAAGGCGAATAATCCCTTCAGAGCCCTGAAGGAGGCGAAGGAGCGAAGTCTGAGATTCAACGACCGGCATTCTCGGAATCTTAGGTTGTCGCTTCCATGCAGACAGCAGAGAATCGGCTCGAACCTCTCCCGGTCTAAGCGTTCAATCAAGGAGGATACAATCTTTTCCGTTCCCGCTTTTGTGTTGGGGAGAGAGTCAATGATAAACATCACCTTGACTTTCGATGGCCCCTCCTGGTGCCGATTGTCTGTTGATGTGGGCGTTTTTGTCTTCTTTCGAAAAGGAGCTTCCGAAATCCCGCCTAAAAAACCGCAGCCCAACCCGAAGTGGATGACAAAGAAAATTGGAGGGGACAGAAACAACAGGGCAAGTCCTCTCTTCAGAGCAATGGAAATGGAGAAGACTAATGTCATCAAGAAGTAAAGCGCCCAGACTAACAGTGCTATCTGTGCTTGCGGACCTCCGGTGAATAGAGCCAAGCCGGAGAAGGGCAACAAGAGCACCAAGAAGGCCGGAGCTGGCTGCCCCAGCGAGAAGCTCAGAGGGTGTTTTGTGAAAAAACGGAAGCGCCCCAATCCGTAACGGTACATCTGCTGGAAAAGCTTAAAGAAGTTCCTGCGAGGTTGGTAACAGACTTTCAGCTTCGGGCTGGTGAGGCCTTTGTATCCGGCCCTATGGCAGCGGTAGTTGAATTCGACGTCCTCGCAGGCATCGAACCGCTCGTCTATGTAACCGACCTCCTCGAAGAGCCTGCGGGGATAGATCGCCCCAGAGCTGGTGGGATTAACATTTCCCTCCTTCTCGGTGTATATCGTAGAATCCAGACCGTGCCCCCAGAGAGTCGCCCGACAGCCGGCCACCGCTCTCTGAAAGAGGTTATTTCCGGGAAAATCTAAAGGTTGAGGACGACACAACACCCGTCCAGCATCTCGGAGGTAGAATCGTGATACCTCCCGGAGGAGATTGATGTCGGGAAGATAGCAATGACCATCAACAAAGAGGATAATCTCGCCCCTGGAGTTCTTAACCCCGATATTCTTGCCCGCACTGGAGAGCCTTCTCGGATTACGGAGAAGTTTGATTTGGGGGTTCTGGGAGGTGAAGGTCTCCACCACCTCTTTGGTATTGTCCTCCGACTCTCCGTCGACTACGATTATCTCATACCTCTTTGCAGGGTAGCTCTGCTGCAGCAGAGATTTGATAACCCCACCGATGAAGCTGCCCTCGTTCCTAACCGGGATTACGACCGAGATGAAGGGATAGATTTCGGCTTCAGTTCTCTCGGCTATTCCATCTAAAACTCTACTCTCCATACCGGTATCACCTGCGCTGCAGCTCCACTGCAGAAACTGTCCTATCGCCCTCCCGACTGCCCTCCTCAACCCCAGCCACCCTCAAATACAGCTCCTTTAGTCTCTGCGCCTGAGCGGTGAAGGAGTGCTGTCTGGCGACGAACTCCCTCCCGGCTTCGCCGAGCTGCCTCATCAACTCCGGCTTCATCAGAAGTTCGCTCACTCTACGAGCCAGCTTCTGAGCATTGCCGGCCTCCACCAAGAGGCCCGTTTTTCGATCTTCAATTATCTCCCTCACCCCTCCGACGTCTGTGGCTACAACTGCTCTGGCAAAGGAGAGAGCTTCCAGGATCACATTCGGCATCCCCTCCGAAAAGGAGGCGTTCACGAAGACGTCCACCTGGGGCAAATACTGTGAGAAGCTGGGAATGAATCCGGCCAGAATTAGCTTTCGGCTTTGAATTAGAGCTTTGCCCAGAGATTCCAGTCTCTTCCTTTGAGGTCCCTCGCCGACTAAGAGAAATCGGACGTTGTCAAACTCTCTCTGAAGAATGCTGGCCATAGAAAGAAACACAGAATGTCCCTTCTCTGGAGACAATCTCCCACAGCTGGCGACCAATTTGCAATCTGCGGGGAGACCGTATTTTCTCCTCAGGTCGGGACTCCAACCAGCACACTCTTGCTGCGATGGCAAGTCAACCGCGTTGGGGATCACCGTTACTCTCTCCTCCGGGATTCCCAATCGCACTAGCTCCATCTTCTTGGCTTTGGAGACGGCGACGATATGTCCGAGTCTGCGCAAAAGCCTCTTATCCAGCCAGTGATAGAATTCCACCTTGAGGTTGTCCTTTGTCCAGCCCCGGGA
>LIZU01000093.1 GCA_001302725.1 candidate division Zixibacteria bacterium DG_27 | reverse complement strand
ATGGTAGCAGCCAAAGTCTCGATGAAGCTGTGGAAGGTTTTCTTGAGCTCCGCGTACAGCTTGGCGTTCTCGATGGCGATGGCCGAGAAGGCCGCCACCGCCTCCAATAGCTCCTTATCCTCCTCCCGGAAATCTCCCTCCCGCTTGTTAAGAACCTGAAACACTCCCAGGACTTCACCTCTGGAATCCCGCATCGGTCCGCACAAAAGGGAGCGGGTACAGTAGCCGGTCTTTTTGTCGATTTCGGGGTTGAAATGCGGGTTTGAATAGGCGTCATCAATGATGAGCGTCTCACCGGTGGTGACCACCAACCCTGCAATCCCCTTGTCCTTGGGGAGTCGGATCCTCTCCTCCCCCATGGCGACTTTCGACCACAGCTCCTCTCTCTTCTTATCCAGCAAAAAGAGGGTGCAGCGGTCAGCTTTGAGAACTCTGGCGGTCTCCCTGGCGATGAGTAACAGGAGGTCATCAAGGTCGATAAGTGAGCTTATGGCCTGCCCCACCTCTAAGAGCACCTTTAGGCGCTGGTTTTCGGCCAGGAGACTCTCAGTATCAGCAAGTGTCATCGTAAGTCTTCAAGAATCGTTCCAATTCTCTTTTCAGCTGCTCACCTCTGTTGAAGTCTCCTCGTCAGGGGAGACTTCCTCTCTTTTGAATGCCACCCTGACAATCTCAATCCTCTGCCCCTCCACCCTCTCCACGATGAACCTTAAGCCGTGACGTTCCACCTGGTATCCCTCCTCGGGGAGGCTGCCGACCAGATCGTAAATCATCCCCCCGACGGTCTCGAACTCCTCCTCTGGAAGCCGGGAGCCGATAACTTCATTTAGGTCTTTCAGGCTAACGGCGGCGTCAACGCTGTAGCTGCCGTTGTCCAGCTTCAGAATCGGAGGCGGTAGCGTGTCGCTCTCGTCCTCGATCTCGCCGACGATCTCCTCTAAGATATCCTCCAGAGTGACCAGACCGGAGGTGCCGCCGTACTCATCCAAAACGATGGCCATATGCAGCTTCTTTTTTCTCATCTCCCGGAGGAGCTCATCGATCTTTTTATTTTCGGGGATGAAGAAAGTGGGACGGATCAAGGCCTCCAAACTGGTCTCGGAGAGATCATTCACAAAGAGCAGATCCTTCACCGTCGCTATCCCCAGGATGTTGTCTATGTCCTCCCGATAGACCGGAAAACGGGAATGCCCTTTATCCTTTGCCAACGCTCTCAGATACTCTAGCTCCGAGTTGACCTCCACGCATACCATATCCACTCTAGGAATCATTACCTCCTTGACAGTGGTCTCGCCCAGCTCGAAGATGGAGTGAATCATCTCCTTTTCGTCCTCTTCGAAATCTATCTCTTTGCTCCCGACGGCATCTTCGATGGTCTCCAGAACCCTCTTTTCGGTCTCCTCTCTGGTGGAGATTTTCACTACCCCAAAGAGCCTGCGCTTCAACCGACCCAACCCAATCTTGGTGAGAAGATGCCCCCACCGGCTTTCGGCTGGATCTGCCTCCTCTTTTTCCTTCAAGCTGTGATCACCTTCTTTCAGTCAGATAAATCTCTTCTCTCTCTTGCATCGCCCTTTTCGATCTCTCATCTTCGTGGTCGTAACCCAGAAGATGCAGAAGCCCGTGGGCAACCAACCTCCTCACCTCTTCGCGAAAACAGTGGCGGTAAGCCGCTGCCTGCTGTTTGGCCTTTTCACAGGAGATGTAAATCTCGCCCAAGAGTGGTTCCTCCTCTGAATCCTCTTCGTCGCGAAGATTGAACGCTAAAACATCGGTGGCGCGATTCTTCCCGCGATAATCGCGGTTGAGCTGTCGGATATATTTGTTGTCAGTGGCGACGATGTTCACCCGGCCGGGAGATTCAACCTCCGAGGCCAAGATTTTCTTGCATAGGGGGATCACCCAGCGGGCGTCAATCCTGCCGCGATGGCTCAAGACCTCGATTTTAAATCGTCGGCGCCTTTTTGACATCCTCTTCAGGGGTCTGCTCCGGATACTCTATGCGGTGATGGAACAAGGCGTTGAGAACCTGGATGAAGCTCTCCTCGATAATGTGCATCTCTTTGAAGGTGAGGTTAGAATCGTCCAGCTCCCCGGATTGGAATTTGTCGCTGGTGATCTTGGTGACCAGGTTGCGAATCCTGGCCGGATGCGGATCCTCCAGGGTGCGGGCGGCAGCTTCGATGGAGTCAGCCAACATCACAATGCCGGACTCCTTGAAAGCCGGCTTGGGACCGGGATAACGGAAATCGCTCTCGATCTCCGCCGGGTCGGCTCCCTGATCGATGGCCTTGCGATAGAAATAAGCCATAAGGGAGGTGCCGTGGTGCTGTTCAATGAAGTCGCTCACCACCTTCGGCAGCTTCGCCTTCTTGGCCAGCTCCCGTCCCTCCTTGACGTGGGCCTCCAAAATCAGAGCGCTCATGGAGGGGGCCAACTTCTCGTGTTTGTTCTTGCTCCCCATCAGATTCTCGACGAAGTATTCCGGTTTGAGCATCTTGCCGATGTCGTGATAGTAGGCACCCACCCGCGCCAGCAGGGAGTTGGCCCCGATCTCCTTGGCGGCGGCCTCCGTCAGGGTACCCATCATTATGGAGTGGTGGTAGGTGCCAGGGGCCTCCAGGGCCATCCTCTTGAGCAGAGGACGATTCAGATCCGAAAGCTCAAGCAGGGTTATGTCGGTGGTGAGGCCGAAAGCAATTTCGAAGAAGGGCAAAAGACCGATGGTCAAGATCGGAGAGAGGAAACCGTTGGCCAGCCCGAAAGCACACTGGGGCAGAATCTCCACCGGGGCCTTGAGCTTGAAGGATTCCATCAGGTATATGAAAACTACATAGGCTAAGGAGGTGTAAAGGATGGGGCGGTAGAACCTGGAGCGATGACGCACCTCCCGAACGCTGAAGGCCGCCACCGTTCCCGCCAGAGCGGAGACCACTACCAGTTCCAGATCGAAGCGATATAGCTCCCCCACCACCAAGCTGAAGACCAGGGTCGCTACCAACCCCACCTCCAGGTCGAATAGAATGGTCAGAAGCATAGAAACGATTGCCAGCGGCACCAGATATTTCGAGAGCAAGTCGCTCTGATTCAAGAGATGAGCAATGATCGATAAGATTAACAGCAAGAGCGCCATGAGCAGCAAATTGGCGAGCTTCTCGAAGATCCGGGGCTTGAAGAACCTCAGAAAAAGCCCTAAGAAGAAAATAGGGAACGAGATCAAAAGCACCCTCCCCGCGAAGGGGAATAGAGCCTTCAACAGGCTTGGGCTCTCTATCCTGGCTTTGGTCTGGATCAGGGAGCGAAGCTTGGCGGCGGCCTCGGGACCGACCTTCTCACCGGCGGAGACGATCACCTCCCCCCTGGAGACCACCCCCTTATATTCCTTGACCGCAGCGAGAATCTGCTGGCGGCGCCTCTCGGTCTGGGTCTCATCATAAAACAGGTCCGCCTCTAACAGGGAGAAGACCACCCCCATAATCGCCCTCCGGAAACTGGAGCCGGTCGCCGTGAGAGCGGAGATTTTTCTTTCCAGCAAGCTCTTGGCACCCTCCACATCCAAGATCCCCTCTCTGAGAACCAGTCGGGCTTTCTCGCCGTTGTGGAGCTCGAACTTCCCTGCCGGGGAGCTGGGCAGCTCGGCCGAATTCGCAATGATTCCTGCCTGCAGCAAGCTGTCCAGCCAGAAGGAGATGAAGTCGGTGGCCGGACCCACACTCCCCCCCTCCAGAATCGTCGCTAAGTCTTTTCTCTCGAGCTGGGGAAAGCCCCGGTGCAACTGATCGATTTTCTCCTCCAGGATCAACCCCGTGGCTTGATGTCGCTCCACCTCGGTTATCAGACTTCTGAACCGGCCCAAGATGTCAGCTTTCCGCTGGCGGTCGAGTTTCAAAACCGGGATTAGAGCTTCCAGGGCTCTATTCTTCTCAGCCTTGTACTCGGAGGTCTCCTTGAGGATGTAGAAATCGAAGGGGGCGACTACCTCCTCGGTGGCGACCTCCCCGAAAAGGGGAAGATTGGTGGCATAATATGGTATCTGTTTCGGGAACAGCAGTGATATGAGAATGGCAACCACAAGACCTAAAAGGATCCTGGAGAGATACTGCTCCCACCACCGAGCCAGACTCAACTCCTGCCTCTGGCGGCGATCCTTTCTGTTGTTCTTGCCTATCTTGCGAAACTTCGAATTCAACTTCACGGCCTCTTTTTCGCTCCTCCCTTTCTCCCCTTGGAGAGCCTTCCCTCATAACGTTCATAGGCCTTAACTATGTCCTGAACCAGGCGGTGACGAACGATGTCCTTCTCGGTCAAGTAAACGAACTCTATCCCTTTGATCTCCGCAAGGATTTTCTGGGCCCGCACCAGCCCGGAGCCCTTTCTGTCATCTAGGTCGATCTGGGTGATGTCGCCGGTGATGACGGCCTTGGAGCCGGGACCCAGGCGGGTCAGAAACATCTTCATCTGTCCGGTGGTGGTGTTTTGACCCTCATCCAAGATGACGAAGGAGTTGCTCAGGTTCCGCCCCCGCATGAAAGCCAAGGGGGCGATCTCGATGGTTCCCAGCTCCATCAGCTTTTTGATTTTCTCTGGCGCCACCATATCCTGCAGGGCATCGTAGAGCGGTCTCAGATAGGGATCGACCTTGGCGCGAATGTCCCCCGGGAGGAAGCCCAAGCTCTCTCCGGCCTCCACCGCCGGCCGCGTCAGAATGATCCGCTGCACCAGTCTCCGCTTGAAAAAGGAGACCGCCTTGGCCACCGCCAGATAGGTCTTCCCGGTGCCCGCGGGGCCGATTGAGAAGACGATGTCATTGGCCTCTATGGTCTTGACATACCGATCCTGCCCAATGGTTTTGGGGCGGATCGCCCCCTTGGTGCCCACGGAGGTGACTGCACTCTCGGTGTCCATCAGCTCCGTGGGGCCGCGGCCGTTCTCCTTGATGATGGCGATGGAATAGAGAATGTAACGTTCATTCAGCTCTCCGCTTTTGGAGAGATGAGAGATGAGGTCAGAGAAGAGGGTCTCAAGCTTCTTTACCTCCTCGGGTTGACCCTCGATGATGATCCAATCTCCGCGGGCTACGATTTTGGCCTCGAACTGCGACTCGATCAGGTTCAGATAGGCACCCTTGTGTCCGAACAGACCTCGCTGGTCCACTCCGGAAAGGTCGATCTTCTCAGTTACTCTCTGATTAATGGTGGTATCCAAGTTCTCTGCTCAACACCTCGTCTCTACTTCTTCCTTATCGCAATTCCCAGCTCCCGTAACTGCTCCGGGTCAACCTCCGCCGGAGAACCGTCCATCAAAGACTGCGCCGCGGTGGTTTTCGGAAAGGGGATGACCTCCCGGATCGATTCCGAATCGGTCATCAGGGCCACGATTCGATCCAGCCCCGGGGCAATGCCACCGTGAGGCGGAGCGCCGTACTCAAGGGCCTCTAAGAGGAAACCGAATCTCTTCTTAGCGCTCTTTTCCGTTATCCCGAGAACGTCGAACAGCTTCTGCTGCAGCCAACGACGGTGAATACGGATGCTGCCGGAGGCGATCTCGGTGCCGTTCAGGACCAGGTCGTACTGCTGGGCTCTGATCCTGGCCCAGGGATGATCCGGCGAATCCAGAGCCAACTGGGTTCCGAAGCCTTCCTCCAAAAGCGGTATGTCCTCCTCAAAGGGAGAGGTGACAATATTGTGCATAACCTCGAACATTTTCACCTCGGGATTATATTCGAAGAGAGGGAACTGGTAAATCCAGACGAAGTTCCACTTTCCCTCCGGAATCAGACTCCTGGTTTTTGCCAGATGGAGGCGCAGATTCCCCAGGGAGAGATTGCAGATTCTCTCCTCGGCGGCGATGAAGAAGGCAATGTCCCCTTCTTCTAATTTCACCCTCGAGGCGATGGTCTCGGAGGTC
>LIZU01000092.1 GCA_001302725.1 candidate division Zixibacteria bacterium DG_27 | reverse complement strand
ACCGTTCTCCCCGTCAGCGATCAGCTCGGCTAATTGTCCCTGACGCGGGGCCACCACCGGTTTGGCCATGGCCATATACTCGAAAATCTTAAGCGGCGAGAAGTAGAAAAACTCCATCGGGGGATAGGGTGCCACCAGGATATCCATCGCGGCTAGATATTCCGGGACCTCCCTGTATGACACCAAACCGGTGAAGATCACTCTGTGGGCGTAGGATGGTTTTATCTTTTCGGAGTAAACCTCACTTGCAGCTCCCCCAATCAGCAGGAAACGAACGTCTGGATGATAGTCAGCCAGTCCGGGGACGATTTCCAGAAAGGAATCGATTCCGTGCCAGGCCCTGAACCCTCCAGAAAAGCCGATCGTCGACTTGCCCTCCAAACCCAATCTCTGTCTGACTCTTTCCGGAGAAACCTCCGGCGAGAACCGGTCAATGTCGACCCCGTTGGGGTTGACGAAAATCCTCTGAGCCGGCACTCCCTTTTTCACGAAATAATCCTTCAGGGAGTTAGTCACCACCGTGATGGCGTCCGCCCACTGGTTTGTCTTCACCTCCATGAAGTTCAGTAGCGAGGGAAAAAGGATTCTCCTCTCCACAAATGCCTCCTTCTCGAAAAGCGGGGCATTGACCTCCCAGACGAAGGGGATTTTTTTCAGCTTTGCCGCCAACAGGGAGGAGACCACGAAGCTCTTACGGACTAAGAGGAGGTCGGGTTTCTCTCGAGAGATTATCCGGAGCTCTCTTTTGAGAGAGCGAAGGTTCCTCAAAAGGAAACCCAACTGCCAGAAAAACGCTCCGCTTGTCCCCCCGAAGAGCTTGGAGGCCAACCCTTCCCTTCCGGCAGCAGATTCGGAGAGAGAACCGTCGGACTCCTTCTCTTCGATGTCTTGGAGGGGATCTCGAAAGTCGGGGTGCAGGTGGTACTCCTGGAGCCCGGGGACCAGGCGTCGGAAAGCCTCCAGAAAACCCACGATGTGAATCCTGGGACCCACCTCTTTGCCGGAGTATGTCAGGTAAACGATCTTCATCTCGGGAATCGTCAGGCTCCGACCAACGTGCGGGCGAAATCCCGGACGATGCTTCGTTCTTCGGTGTTAAAGGTCTGGATGACAATCAAGAAGCAGAGGTAGATCATAACCCCGAGAGGTAGGACCAGAAGGAGGTTCCACCGTGGCAGCATCGTAAGAGCCGCTGCCATAACCAGCCCGCTTAGGAGTGGCTTAAGCAGGGTGTTGAGCAGTTCCAGATCGACCTCCAGGTAAGGGCGGGCATAATAGAGGCCGGCCACGAAGACGAAACCCTGCGACAGGAGCAACGATATCGCCGCCCCGGTGGCAGAGAAAAACGACACCAAAACCAGGTTTGAAGCGACGCTGATTCCGGCGGAAATGCTGAGAATCATGAGAAACGCCCTCTCCCGGTTGACTGCGATCAGAACGAAGCCGAAGGTGTAGTTGAGGAAGGTGAGCAGGAGTCCCCACATCACTATCTGCAGGATCTCGCCGGCCGCCGAGAACTTGGGACCGTAAACGAACCCGATTATGCGGTCAGGCATGACCGTGGAGGCGACCGCCACCGGTAAACCGATTATTAGGAGGTACTTGAACGAATACCTGAAAGCCTTGCCTATCTGCTCCCCTGCCGATGCGGCCGCGTACTTTGACATCGCCGGCAAGAATCCGCCTCTGATCCCAACGGGGATGAAGGAGAATATCATCCAAAGGCGCATGGCGGCGGCGTACATCCCGGTTACCACATCCCCCTTCATAGGAGACAGGATGACAACGCCAACCCGTCCCTGGATCATGGTCACCACAGCCATGGCCAGGAAGGGCAAGGCCCCCTTGATTACCTCCTTGGCCACCTCGGGTTGGAATTTCAGCCGGATGGGACTTATCTTGGTGTGAATCAAGTATAGGGAGATGCAGAAGGAAAGGAACTTGACCGATGCCAGGACAACCACCAACTCCAAGAGCCCGTAACCCAAAATGATTATGCCCCAACCCAGAAGCCAATACATAGCGCTGAGCGACAGGCGGGTTATGGCTTCATATTCGGCCTTCTGATAGGCCCGGAAGAAGTCGCAGTTATGGAGCACGAAGTTCTGGAAGATGGTATCAATGGAGCAGATGTAGACCACTGTGAGCTTGAGATCTTTAACTCCCATGAAGTAGGCCGTTGCGGCGACCACCGCCAGATAGGGAATCGATAAGAAGATCTTGATGATGGCTGTGTTGGCCCAGTAAGACTGGGCTTTCTCCCGGTAGCGAGCCACCTCCCTGAGGATGAAGGGCTCAAAGCCGAACTTGTTTATCACCCCTAGCAGCTCCGCGAGGGCCAGTCCGAAAGCCAGGATCCCAAAGTTCTCAGCGCCTAAAACTCGGGCAATGGCCATGAAAAGCAGGAGCCCAAAAACCTTCCGGGCCACCTCCACCAGCACTAAAACCCCGGTATTCTTGGCAACGACTCTGGCCTCGCCCATGAATCTATGTGGAACTCTTTTCCAAAAAGCCGGTTTTGTAGGCTTCCTCGTCGGGCATTTTCCCCAGCGCGATGATCAACCCCAGCATCGCCCAGGACATCGGCCCGTAGCCGATCTCGTAGATGTTGAAGAAGGCGGTGACGAACCAGGTGATTTCACCCCCCAGAAGACCCCAGATAATTGCTGCCAGGAAATGGTTTTTCCCCTTGGCCGACTTATATCCCCTCCAGAATACTGCAAAGAGGAAGGCACACAAAAACACCGCCGCTCCGATACCGCTTTCGCAGGCTGTCAGAAGGGGCATGTTGTGCACCAGCGCCAATCCAGACCAGCCGGCAGCCTCCGGGGTGTCGTCGTATGCTCGCTTTTTCGCCCAGAAATGCCCCAGCCCCACTCCCAGAATTGGGTTGGCGGCGATCATGTTCAAGGCCACCCTGTTCATGGGAATACGGGGGTTGTCGAGGAAATCCCTGGAGGCGGCCTCCAGCGGAGAAAAACCGGGAAGACGGTACTTCGATTCCTCCAGGTAGAGCCGCGCCCGGAAGTCGCTGGAGAAAAGCAGCAGCAGACAGAAGACCGTCAGTCCCGTGACTGTGAAGTAGAGAAGGATTCTGCGGGCAGGTACGCCACGTCGCCGCAGGCTCAGAAAAATTATCATCGGCACCGATATCAAAGCCCCCAACCAGCCGGACCGCGACAGGGTAAAGTAGAGGGTGGCCAAGGAGAAGAACAGGACTCCAGACAAAAGCCACAGATGTCTCCTCTTTATCCCCTCCACGAACACGAGAGCCAAGAAGATCGGCCACATGGAACCGATGAATCTCGCCAGGTTGTTGGGATGGGGAGTGGTGCCGGTAACTCGAGAAACATACTTGAGTCCGACCGCGGTCTCCTTGGTTTCGCCCCCGAGGATATCTAAGCCCAGAGTGCTGCCGGTCGTTTTCTGCAGGAATCCCAGACCGTCCTGAAAACAGAGAAGCAAAAGGAATATCCACAGCAAGCCTTTGAGTTGAGTTCCTTTCTTAATGGCCTTGGAGAAATAGAGATAATACAGAAAAATCTTTGCCACCATGATGGTCTGGAAGAGGCTCCTCACCGGAGAGATGGCCACGAAATTTGAGGCCACCACGAAAACGAAGTACAGAACGAACAATAGGTTGGGTTTCTCCAGTAAATTGAGCTGCTCTTCCCCGAAGGCGACCTTCTTCAACCAGCTCACGAGAAGGTAGAAGAAGACGGCATCCGGGAGGGTAATCCTTATTCCCGTCAGGGCACCGTGAACTAGCTGCTGGTTGTAATAATCGGAACGTTGGTAGAAGAGGTTTATGTCGATCCCAATGAAGCAGAAAGCGAAGAAGGTCCCCGCCAAGACGAAGAGCTCGAACTCTCCCACCGCATAGTTGAGAACCAAGATTACGCACAGGCTGGCGATCGCGAAGAGGAAGAGAGCCATCGGCATTCTTCCCCCGCCGCTGGCGGCCATGATGAAGACCCCCGCCAGGGCCCCAGCGATCACAACCGTAATAAAGAAAGACCAGATCTGGGAGCTGGAGGTGGGTTGGGCGGTCCGGTTCAAATTCTAACCTCCGGGCAAAGGTTAACGCTCCCCGTAGAACTACATCCTGCGATAGAAGAAGCTGGGTATATGCTCCACCCGGAAATTCAGGGCGATCCCGTAGACTCTGATTTGGGCCCTCTCCAGGCTCAAGATGGCCCGCTGCACCACCTCACGTCGGGTCTTGCCCGCCCGCAGGACCAATACCACCGCATCTCCCAAGGAGGCGATCTCCAGGATCTCCGGAGAGTGCAGAATCGGTGGGGCGTCGACCACCACCACGGTGGTGCCGACTTCCCGCAGCCTCTCGATGACTCCCTTGACCCTGGTGGCCAGGGGCAAGAGATTGAACTCGCCCACCAGGTTGTCCATCTCTAAGAGGTTCAGATTCGGGAGGCGGGTGGCGTTGAGGGCCGCCATCAGCTCCTGGGTTCCTATCACCGCGGCAGTACTGACGCTGCCGCCGTTGGATAGGGAGGGGGGACCGGAATGTCTTCCCGAACGACCGAGACTTATGTTCATGGTCTCCATGGAAAGGGCTTCCTGGGCATCTTCGCTCAAGGCTTTTTGGAGCGAACCACACCTCAAGCAGACCGTCTCCCCCAGGCTCTGCTCCGCGATGGTGCGCGCTAAACCCGAGGAGACAGTGGTAACCCCCTCGCCCCTGGTGCTGCTGGAGACCACGATGACTCTGAAGTTGAGATTGGGATCGGCTTTCTTGATCTGTCTCCAGAGGTGGTCAGATTCGGTCGCCAGCTTCGGAAGGGAAATCTCCAGGGAGCGGGGAGAGACCACCTCCGCTTTCTCCGCCTGGGGAATGGAGGCCAAAACCGGAATCTTGAGCCTGCTCTCCACCTCTTCCACGCTGCCGAGGCCGTGGTCCAAATACTCTTTGAAGAAGGCGAATCCAACCGCCCCGAACAGACCGATCAATATCGAGACTATGAAGTTCAAGGGGAGGTTGGGGAAGGAGGGCTTGGTGGGAACCGCAGCCATCTCCAAAACCCTCACGCTGGAGATCTTCTGGTTGTCCATGGCGCTCTGGACCCGAGCCTCCTCGGTCTTCTGCTGGTAAAGAAGGTAGTTGTTTTTGGCCTCCGCCACGATCAAGCTGAGCCGATCGTACTCCGCCTCCTTCCATTCGAGGCTTTTGAGGGCTGCGCGAATCTCCTTGACGTCCCTGGCGTAGATCTGTCGCAGGTTCTCGATCTCGGTAGCTAGGCGATCTTTGGTGACCTCTATCTTCTTATCAATATCCTTCACCATTTTGTGGTTTTCGCCGTAAGTTTCAACCGTGGTGGTGCGCTGAAGCTCCAAGTTGATTATCTCCCCCTTCAGGGATCTGAGCAGCTGATCATCGGAGGCGCTGGCCATCTCCATGGGGTCTCCAGTGCCTCTGGTGCCGGTCAGGTTTCCGAGGTTCATCTCCGCCGCCGCCAGGCGCTCAAGATGGTTGGTCTTCTGTTGCTTGATGTCGAAGATATCGTTTCTCCCGGTGAAGCTTCTGAGATCGGCGGCGGCTTGGTCTAACTGCTGCTTGTAGATCCCCGCTTGATCCTCCAAAAACAGGGTGGCGCCACTGACACGATGTACCTCGATATGACGATCGATGTAAGACTCCAGGAGAGTGTTGACCACCTTGGCTGCCCTTCTGGGATTCTTGTCGGTGTAAGTTACCTGCAGAACGTTGGTGAGGGTGATCGGCTCCACCTTGATGTTTCTGGACAATCTGCCGATGGCGGCGGTAGTGGGGTCCATCTCCGGGGCGCCCGAAACGGGAGTAAAGAAATTCGAGATCCCTTCCGAAATCGCCGACAGAGCATCCAGAAAAGGCCCTCTGGATGCCGCTTCACCTAGTCCGCGAATACATCAACTGGATCTCCGACATGACGTCGCTCTGGCTCAGCTGGCTGGTGGGTCTGACCTCCTCGGCGGTCGCCCAGGGATAGAAGGGAGCCTGCTCCGTCCCCGGTTTTATCAGAATCTTAGCGGAGGCATTATATTTCGGCGGCAGAACGTAGCTCAACCCCATCACCACCACCACCACCACCACCAGGAAAATCACAATCGTCCACTTTCTCTTGAAAAGCGCGTAAAGGACTCTCCTCTTGGGAAAACCGGTGTCGGTATTATTCTGCATTTTTATGCTCCTCCTCAGAAACAGATTGGATCTGTTTTAACCCCATGCAAACTTCCAATATACGCACTCATCACTCTTTGTCAAATAAAAACACTCCCCCGTGTCTGAAATCCTTCTTTATATCGGTTTTGAAACCTCTGCGTTTAAGCTCGAAAAGCTATTTCCCCTTCAAAAGCCTCTCGAACAGCTTCTCGTACTCGTCAGTTATCGTCCCCCAGTTATAATGCCTCTCAATTCTGTCGAGGGCCAATATGCCCTTCTCCCTGACCAGCTCCGGAGATCCGAGCAGCTCCTTTAAGACCTCCGCCAGACTGTCTGCTCCAACTCCGCCGTCGTATGAGAAACCACAATCTCCGATCGTCTCCAAGTTCTCGGGGGTGTTGTTGACCACGGTGCACTTGCCGCAGGCCATCGCCTCCAGCAGAGCCGGGTGGGTCCCCCCCACCCCGGAGGTCTCCACGAAAACGTAGGAGTTGGAGCTCAACTCCCGATATCCCTCCCCGAAAAGATAACCGGTGAAGATGACGTTGGGGTTGGAGGTGCTTCTCAAAGAGCTGATGTACTCCTCGGCGTAGTGAGCGTGACCGACAATTACACACTTCATATCGGTCTTCAGCTTTTCGAAGGCCTCCACCAGATGATGGGCACAGTTCTCCGGAACCAGCCGCCCCACGAAGAGAAGATATCTCTCCGGCTCCAGGTTGAACCTCTCCAGATACTCGCCCGGGGGAAGGTCAATAACATTGGCACCATAGGCGATATACGTTGAGGCGGAGTTGTATTTGTCCTGATAATAACGCTGGATAACCCGGGAGTCGGTTACCATCTCGCTGGGCAGCCTGGTAGCTAAAAACTCCGCAAACTGAATGTATTTTTTTGCCAGGGGGGGCCATTTTTCTCTCTTCCAGTCCAGGCCGTCGACGTTGAGCACCACCTTTTTTCCGGTGAGGCGCGGTATCCAGGAAACCAGGCTGTTGCCGGCGATGAACATCAAGACGATGTCGAAACTGCTGAAAGCGGCGTGCCAGGCGGAGAGGAAGGAGTGCACAATCGTATCCAAGTATTTGTTCTCGATGGTCGGTAGCTTGAGCAGTCTCATTCCCCGGTGGGTGGGACCGGGATGGGTGATGAAATGCGAACGGCAGTAGACTGTGACCTCATGACCCCTTTCGACCAGACGAGCCCCCAACTCTTCAACGCAAGTCTCAAACCCGCTGTAATTCGCAGGTATCCCCCTGGTGCCCAACATCGCTATCTTCATCCCATACCCCTTGGGGAATCATCTCCCGGCAGCAAAACAGAACTGAGGCATCCCCGAGACTTCGGACTACTCTGATATCGCGCTTGTATGAACTTCAGCTTTAAGACTGACTCCATCTCCTTCCCGTCAAAAAGGCAGACTAACCTCCCAGCCGAGCAGGCTCCGCAACAACACAAAACGATTGCAGCCAGGTTGGTGCATTGGCAAAACATTCCGATTGCTCAAATATATGTCTCCAGCAGAAAAAATCAACAGTTTCTGGATAGCTCACAGGCTTGGGCTAGTGCCGAATGGGCTTTTTTTGAGCATTTTCCCCTTGACAAACTCCGCCGGTGAGCATATCTTTCGAATTGCACTGGACTAACTCTGTATAGCTCTTCTTTATTTCTAGTGCTTTTGGTCTAAGTCAACAGCACTGAACAATTCAATGAGTGAGGAGGTGATTGTCAAGAGCAATATCTTTCCAAACCCAAACCTATCCACTTCAAACCGCAAACCTTAAAAACTGCAATTAGGAGGTCTAAATGTCCAAGAGATTAATGATCGCATCAGTTCTCTGCCTGGCGGTTGTGTTTCTATTCTCGAGCACCGTCTTGGCCAAGGTCAAAATAGAAGATGCGATGAAATGGGAGGTTCGAGTCGATCCCACCTCTCCCCAGATGGACGGCATCGGCATCCCTCTTAACCCCAATTTGGTCTCGGCCTCTCCGGGCACTGTAGTTGGGACCACCCACTACGATTACCAGACTAACGGCTCCACTGGCAACAGGGTAGCGCTGGACGATCTCGGCGGAGTTCATATAGACTGGATGAACGGCATCAACTTCTGGTCCGGCAACCGCTGGATCTACTACAACTTCAGAGATGAGGCCGGCAATTGGGGCTGGCCCGGTGTCGGTACTGTGGTCAACACCACTCAGGGTGCGGGCTATACCAATATTGATGTTTTGGCCGACGGTCGGGCGGTGGCCGCCTATCACAGCGTCGGAAACTTACTCTACAACGTCATCGCGATTGATCTGCTGCGTGGCTTTGGGGACTTCACCGAGCTTGACGCCCCCGAGTGTCCGACCTCATTCTACTTTGTGTGGCCTTACATGACCATCGACCGCAGTGGCCGCATTCACATCGTCGACACCGACAACACCGGCACCGGAACACCGCAGCCGGTTTGTTACACCAATTCCGCTGATGAGGGGAACACCTGGTCCAACCCGGCATTGGTCGACACCACGATGGATATCTCCACGGTTCTCACCTCTTCGAGAGTGTCGGACAAGGTCTGCATCGCCTTCACCCATCCGCGTGACATGGTTAGCCCCAACCAGTATAACAACGACATTTGCTATTATGAGTCAAACGACGGGGTTACCTGGAATTTCAACGGTGGCATGGTGAACGTCACCAACTACCAGTATGCAGATACCCTCAGAGCTTACACCGACTGCGACGCGGTCTACGATTACAACGACAATCTGCATATCTTGTGGAACACTCCATATTACGACGAGGCCGGTGGTTACATCTCCGTCGACCGCTGTCTGTTGTGGCACTG
>LIZU01000091.1 GCA_001302725.1 candidate division Zixibacteria bacterium DG_27 | reverse complement strand
CTCCGTAATCGTCGGAACCGTACAGTATGTCTCTGCCTTCGTCATAGGCCAGGTCACGGATTCCCCAGCTGGAGGTAGTGTTCTGGGCACACCCCTCTATCAAGGTGCAATTCCGGTCGAGACGCTCGAGGTAATTGGTGCCACCGTGTGACGTGGCACCGCCGTTAGTCACCCAGTAGTCGGTACCGTCGAATTCGACACCTAACAGCTGATTGTCAGGGACCGCGAGCCCGGCATCGCAGCTATCCAGGAAGGGACAGTTCACATCCACAAGCTCCTGGAAGGAAGTGAACACCGGGAAGGCGGCCTCAGTGGCCTCGTCTGCCATGGTCGCAGCCGAAAACAATAAAACCACCGCCAGTGTTAAAAGACCTTTCTTAATCATTTTTCACTCCAGGCTCTTCGTGAAGAAGAAGAACCAGTTAGAAGTTAAGGGAATTAGTGGATCAAGGAATTGTGGATATTGTTACTGCGGCCTATCACCTCCTCTCGGGAATCAAAGGTTACGGGTTGCGAGCTATTGCGTTTTGTGTTTGCTCCTCCCTCCTTTCAGCTTTAGAGTTGACACTTCTGCCCGTCTTTGGATCCTCTAGCTAGACCTGTTCAATGACGTCAAGCCTATGTCACCTAAAACACAGTTGCGAATTCCCGACTGAGGCTAAATGAAGTTTACAGACACCGCAAACCCGCGAAGATAAAACGAGGTTCGTCGCGGTTGAGCCCGTTGCTCTATCCTTTGCTATATATAAATAACCATTTGTCATTCCCTTGTCAAGCGTTTTTTTCAAAAAAAAGGCCGGTCGCAGCCGACCGGCCTCAAGTTTCCCTCGCTGGAAACGCCTATCTCAAGAGGCTCATCCGCTTCACAGAGGTGTAATCGGCGGTAATCAGCTTGTAGAAATAGACTCCGCTGGAGACCGAGGCGGCCTCCCAGGTGACGACGTACTCGCCAGCTTCCTGGAAGCCGTCGACCAGAGTCTCCACCAGCTGACCGCTCAGGTTATAAACCTTCAGCTCAACCTTCCCTGCCGCTGCCAGCGCATAGCCGATGTTGGTGTTGGCGTTGAAGGGATTAGGGTGGTTCTGAGTCAAAGAGCTGACCGTCGGCAAGCTGGCCTCCGGACGACCCACCTCCACCAGACCCCATTCGGTGTTGTCGCCTACCTTCCAGGGTGCACACTGCACTATATTGGTGTTCATGCAGCAGAAATAGTCCTGGCCACTGTGGGTGAAACCAATGGAGGCGCTGTAGTTGCCGGGGACCGCACTGTTCGGGACATTGAAGAAGTAGCTGGTGCTGTTCTGGCCGTCCGGGATGGTCCGGTTTCTGGGTTTAGCGACCAGGATATTCCCGGGATCGCAGTCGTAGCCGGCGTAACCGCCGAAGGTCATGACGACGTTGATCGGCCCTCCGGTGGAGTTGAAGGTGTTCACCCTGAAGTAGAAGTTCGCACCCCGACAGAAGGTGGGGGTCAAAGCCTCACAGGACATGGAGAGCCCCGTGAAAACCTGCATCACCGCTTCGAAGGCGTCCACCACTCCCCAGCCGTAGGTATTGTCCTCCCCGGGATTGCCCTTGTCTAAGGCCGTCTCCATCATGACCTGCTTGATGAAGTTAACCGGCAGGTTGGGGCTGGCCTGGCGCATCAGAGCTATAACCCCGTTGATGTGAGGCGAGGCCATGGAGGTGCCGCTGTAAGAGGAATAGCCTCCTCCGGGGACGCTGGAACGGACGCTCACTCCCGGAGCACAGATCTCCGGCTTTATGGTGGCCTGACCATCGGGAGTACAGTACTCCGGACCCCGGCTGGAGAAGCTGGCGATGGGGAGATTCGGGTCGTTGCCGTCAACGGCGCCGACAGAGAAGCAGGTGTAATCATCCTCGGCCCAGTTGGCGGGGTTGCGGTGGGTGGTGGCACCGGGCCCTTCGTTCCCGGCGGAGAAGACCACCACCACTCCAGCGGCCTCGCAACCGCGGAGATAACCCCAAAACATGCTGTCGCAGGGGCCATCCGGCAAATACTGACTGTGATAAATCGGGGAGATTCCCCAGGAGTTGGAGTTGCTTCCGGGAACGTCCCAGGTAGTGCCGGGGTCCCCGTCGGGATCGGCGATCCACTGGAAGGCCCTCTTGGCATCGGCGATGGTGGTGGGGATGTTGATGATGTCGATCACCGCCGCCGAAATCCACTTGGCGTCAAAGGCTACTCCAATCGTATCACCGCTGTTATGGTTGGCGCCGCAGACGGTGCCCATGGTGTGGGTGCCGTGGCTCCCGTAATCTCTGGGGAAGGTGGTTCCGTAGTTGGGCTCAAACCACGCCCAGCTCCAGTTGTAACCGGGGTCCAATCCTTTCCAACGGGCTGCGAGTGCCGGATGGTTGCCGTCGACTCCGGTGTCCAGGTGGGAGACCAACTGCCCCTCGCCGGTGATTCCCAGGGCCCAGACCTCATCGGCCCGGATGGCTTTCAGGCCGGGCTCCACCCCGGTGAGGGTCCCCTCCGGCTTGATGCTGGTGGGCTTGATGTTCTCAATGAAGTAGTTGAGGAAGACCGTGGCAACGTCCTCTCGGTCGGCCACCGCACGGATTATCCCCTCGGGAGCCTCGAAGACGATGCTGTTGTCGATCCAGAAACCATGGTAGCTTTTCACCTCACCGGCCACACTCTGGGCTTCCAGGTAATCCAGAAGCTCCCCTTGAGTCTCGTAAGCCTTCTTTTGGAGAGAACGGATCACCATTTCGTGGCGAGTGCTCATGCTGGTATTGAGGGCATCAAACTCCATATTCATCTGGTGGAGGTCCACCCGATCCGACATGAAAGCCAAGACCTTCACCGGCTCGTTGGCGGAGCTGTTGCTGAGGACAAGCTCCAGGTCCGGATCGATAACTCCCGCCTGAGCCAGAGAATATCCGCACAGCAAAAGCCCCACTAAAACGAAGAGAATGCTTTTTCTCATTTTCCTAGTTCTCCTGCTAGCTGAATTTGATTGGTAATGGTTCCAAACACTCAATCACTCTTCTGGGGAGTGAAACCCAGAAAGATCTTGTAGGGATCGACATCACCTCCTCGAGCTCAAGTTCAGTTTTCTATGACGGTTCTGTTTTAAAGAATTGCTAGCTTCCGCGAAGAAAGCCTGGCATCAACAGACCAAGTTCCGAAGATGAAAAAAGCAGATTGTAATTCGTACAGGTTCATCCGGTGGAAGTTCCTGCGTTTCGACAGTTCTCTGTCAAACCCACTTTGCGATCGTTACATCCAGGTCCGCTTCGGGTTTGACGTCCCCGAGGCTTCACCGGACTCCAGCCCCCTTCAATTAGATTATAATAAAACCAAATACTTTAGTCAAGGTAAATAATCGATTTGTTTCCATGCCCCCAGAAATCCTTTAGCTCTTCGGTCTGTTCAATTCTCCCACGGCAATACGTTCGATACCTCCAGAATGATAGCCCCCTCAGATGCAACTTGAATCCAGCCTGACCCTTGTCCAGCTCCCACCAAGCAGATTCACACCCAGAGAAGGCTCTATTTCAGCAGAGTCAACGGCTTAATCTTCGTCCTCCCGGCCCCCGCCAATCGGCAGAAATAAAGCCCGGAGCTTATCCCCTGCGGCGTCCAGACGATAGTGTGAAACCCCTGGCTTTGATGAGAGTTAACTAAGCTTTCTATTTCTTGACCACGAATATTGCAGATTGTCAAGCTCACATTCCCGGGAGACGGCAGAGTATAGCCGATAAGGGTGGAGTTGTTGAAGGGATTAGGATAATTCTGATAGAGGCTGAATTGTGTCGGGAGAGCGTTGCTCCCTTCCCAATCGACGCCGATCTCCTCCCCCTCAACTATCTCCAAGAATTGGTCAGCAACAAGCTCTGTCAGGGTGTCGATGTTGCCGGAGGTCCAGTAGATGTAGAGAGAGTCGACAACGGTGTTCGTTGCCAGACCGAATTCTATCGGGAGGCTGTTCTGGGAGGCGAATCCGGAACCCCCCTCCTCCTGTCTCGTCATTCTCAGACTTCCAGATAAGCAGACAACTTTGCTGCCAATCCCGTCTTTGTTGCTTTCCACCCCCACCAATCTCAAATGCAGAAAGTGGTTCTCATTACGATTATTCTCGAAGAGAACGTTGCGAGCACCGTCATGATTGGAGACATAGAGATCCAAAAAACCGTCACCATTGTAATCTCCCCAAATATTTCCCCGACCATTGTAGAAGTTGTGAACGCCGGCCTGATCGGTAACGTCTTCGAAGGTGCCGTCGCCTAGATTTCGATAGAGGACATCATCCCCCTGGTGATTGGCGAGGTGCAGATCGAGCCAGCCGTCGTTGTCGTAATCCCCCCAGGAGACCCCCAACGCCCAGCCGGTATGACCGACGCCGGCCTCGTAAGTGACATCTTCGAAGGTGCCATCGCCCTTGTTGGCGTAAAGCTTGTTAGTGGACTCTCGCCCGACGTAGAGGTCGAAATCCCCATCGTTGTCGTAGTCCCCCCAGGCACAACCGAAGCTGTTGGCATATTCTCTTATTCCCGCGGAGTCAGTGTAGTCGGTGAAAGTCCCGTCGCCATCGTTGCGATAGAGGAGATTGTAGCCATAGGCATTGGCCAGATAGAGGTCTTGGTCGCCGTCGTCATCGTAATCACACCAGGCGGTGGCCTCTCCCCTTCCATTATCCCCGACTCCCGCAAAAGAGGTGACATCCTCGAAATCCTCACCGCTCAAATTGCGATAAAGGATGTTGGTCTGCATCATTCTCGTAACGTAGAGGTCGATATAGCCATCGTTATCGTAATCTCCCCAGGCGACCGATTCTCCCAGGCCGGAGGGATCGCTCATACCGAACTCCGGGGCCCTGTCGGTGAAGGTAGTATCTCCGTTGTTATGGTAAAGGCGATGGTTGCCGGGACGATTGGACACGAAAAGGTCCAAAAGACCGTCGTTGTTGTAATCTCCCCAGGCACAGCCGACGCCATCTCCGCCGTCACCGACGCCTGCCTCGGTTGTGATGTCCTCGAAAGTGCCGTCCGCTTTATTCAAGTAAAGGACGTTAGCTTGCCCGAGGTTGACCAGATACAAATCCAGCGCGCCATCGCGGTCGAAATCGCCCCAGGCAACTCCAACTCCAAAATTGGTGTCCCCCACTCCGGCCTGATCAGTGACATCGGTGAAGCTCGTTTGAGCCCAAAGACTCACGGGCAGAAGCAACAAGAATACAAAAGTGAAAATCAAGCTCTGATTCTTAAGCATTTATACCTCCGATTGTGAAGGCTTAATCTCTATATGAAGTAACACAAGTCCACAAGCCTTAGCTTTTTCCACTAATCATAATAACCAGAGTTGAGATTTTGTCAACGATAATATCCCAGGTTGAACGTATAACATAGCGGATGTTTTCCGAACAGAATAGAGGGCGCCATATCGGTTGTTCGCTCACCGCCAATGGGGATGAACTGTCCAGAGCAAAGCTCCGCAGAGCTTGATTTTTATCTTTGTCCGGATTAGTATGAAATTGTATCTGAGGTCGGACGAAACTATATTTAGCCGAGTATGTTTCTTAAAGGGAAAGAGCTAACCGCCTGTTTTCTTCTTGCTTCTACACTCTTGGCTTTGCCGCTGGCCCAGGCTCAGAAGGGCGAGGAGGAGCCGATTGAGCTTCTGCACGCCGGTTCCTTGGAGTTTAACAACGACCCCAACAATACCATTATCGTGTTGACCGACAGCGTCCTCCTCCGGCAGGGGGAGGCCACCCTGAAGGGCAACTGGGCGGTCTGGTATAAGACTGCCGGCCAGGTGGTGGTGCAGGGGAACGCCGAGCTTCAGGACGAAGAGCAGACCCTAACCTGTGATCGCTTGACTTATATCAAGAGAATCAAAAAGGCGATGGCCAAAGGGAATGTGGTCGCCGTCGATCCTGAAGAGGAGGCGGTCATAACCTCCGGCTATGCCGAAT
>LIZU01000090.1 GCA_001302725.1 candidate division Zixibacteria bacterium DG_27 | reverse complement strand
TATCAGCCAGGAGCCGGACATATCGTTCCTGCATGAAGGACATGGTCTGGAGATCTCGAAATGGAACTCCTTCGTCATCGACAGGAGCGGGGCCACTAACCGTCCGGGTGTTTACGCGGGCGGGGACGATGTCACCGGACCTCAAACCGTGATCAAGGCCATCGCCGCCGGCCATGCCGCCGCCGAGGGAATCGACAGATATCTCTCCGGGTAATATATGAAAAAGAGCAAGTTCATAACTGACTTCAAAGATATTCCCGCTCCCCGGCAGAAGATGCCGGAGCTCCCCTTGGGGGAGAGACAGCTCAACTTCAAAGAGGTGGAGTTGGGTTTCACCGAGGAGATAGCGGTAAAAGAGGCCAAAAGGTGCCTTTCCTGTCGGAGATGTATTGGCTGTGGGCTCTGCCTGGCGGAGTGCGATCAGAAGGCGATAGAATACGATCAGTCCCCGGAGAGTATTAAGCTCAACGTTGATTCCATCATCCTCGCTCCCGGCTTCGACGAGTTCGATCCCAATCGTAAAAGAGAATTAGGTTACGGTAAGTGCTTCAACGTCGTCAGCAGCATCGAGTTCGAGAGGATTTTGAGCCCCACCGGTCCTTACGGTGGATTGATAATGCGCCCCTTTGACGGAGAGATACCGAAGAGGATCGCCTTCGTTCAATGTGTCGGCTCCAGAGAGGAGATGCTCGGCGCTAACTTCTGCTCCAATCTCTGCTGCATGCAATCCCTCAAGGAGGCCCTGACTGCTTGTGAGCGCATTCCCGAGCTGGAAGTCAAAATCCTCCACAGGGGGATACGTCCCTTCGGCAAGGGTTCCGAGAGCTATTATCAAAAGGCACTGAAACAGGAGAAGATTGAGTTTGCCGGAGCGGAGATCAGCGGTGTGGAGGAGAATCCTGAAAGCGGCAACGTCACCTTAAGCTACTCCAATAACGGTCAAGCGCAGAAGGAGGAATTTGATCTGGTGGTGCTGGCGGTCGGTTTGCACAGCTCAAACAGTGCCAGAAGTCTCAGCCGCAGCACCAGGATCCGATTGAACAAATACAGTTTCGGCTCAACTACTGCCCTTTCTCCGGTGGAGTCAACTGAATCGGGGATCTTCACGGCCGGGGGATTCAATGCTCCCACCGACCTTTCCGGTGCCGTAACCCAGGGCAGCGCCGCGGCCGCGAAAGTGGCGGGGATGATCTCCTCCAAAAGGGGGAAGACTCCATCGCCTCCGGGGGGCGAGAAGCAGACAGTTGAGGTCCCCAGAGTGGGAGTCTTCTTCTGCCAGTACGGCGCCAGGACTGGTGGGGATATCGATCTGGAGAGACTCAAGAGGGTAGCATCGCAGCTTCCGGAGGTGGAGTATATCGGCGAGAGCCTCTTCCTCTGCCTCAAGTTCGGGAGGGAGGAGATTCAGAATCGCGTCGTGGACAAAAAACTGAACAGGATAATTGTCTCTCCCTGTTACCGACAGACTCACACCGCTCTGTTTGAGAATATCGCCGGGGAAGTCGAGGTGGAAATAATAGACATCGAGGAATTAAACGAAATGGAAGGTGATGCCCAGGTTAAGGAGAAATTGGAAGTCGCCCTCGCCAATTTGAAATCCCCCAGAGAGGCTGAGGTCAAACCTGTAGCTCCGGCAGCCTTGGTCATCGGTGGAGGGCTTTGCGGGATGACGGCAGCACTCGATATCGCCAACCAGGGTTATGAGGTGCATCTGTTAGAAAAGGGGAAAAAGCTGGGAGGTTGGTTGCAAGACAGACAGTATCTTTTGGGTGAAGAGCTTCAAGACAGATTTCAAGGCTTGCTGACCGGCGTTAGCGAAAATGAGAAAATCCATATCCACCTGAATTCGAAGCTCGAGAACGTTGATGGAGAACTAGGCGAGTTCAAGAGCACCGTTTCGCAAAATGGAAAGAAGACCATGGTTGAATCCGGGGTGATAATCGTTGCCACCGGGGCCGAAGATTATGAGCCCAGAGAGTTTCTGTACGGTAAACACAAAAGGGTCATCACCCAGACCGAACTGGAAGAGAGGCTTCACAGGGGGGAAGTTTCCGCTAGCAGCGTGGTCATGATTCAGTGCGTCGGCTCCAGGAACGTGGAACATCCTTACTGCAGCAGGGATTGCTGTCGGCGGGCGATTGAGAATTGCCTGAAGATAAAAAATCTCAAACCCAAAACAGAAATATATATATTGCACCGGGACATCCGAGTCTACGACTTCTCCGAGGACGTCTACTCCGAGGCCTTGGAGAACGGCGTGCAGTTCATCACGGTGGGAACTGACATTGCCGTTAGGGATGAAGATGGTGTAACAATCACGGTGGTCGATGTCGACAGTCAAAAGGAGGTTAGGCTGAAGCCGGAGCTAGTGGTTCTGAGTGCCGGAATTGTGCCCCCGGCCGGGAACCCTGATCTGGCGGCAATTCTGGGGGTGTCGGCGGATTCTGATGGTTTCTTCCAGGAGGCAGAGGCCAAGTTTCGCCCGGTGGAGTTTGAGCGGGAAGGGATTTTCATGTGCGGATTGGCCTATTCGCCGATGTCCACAGGAGAGTGTGTCGCCCAGGCAACTGCGGTCGCCGGGAAATCTGGTTTAGTTCTCTTGAAAGGAAACGGTAAGGCAAAATAATAGTGGTCAAAAGGATACGGGAAGCTATATTTGAAAGAGGGAGATAGATGGTCTCCAAAGGGGAAACAGTTGAGACAAACAAGAAATCGGAAACGGCCTTGGTGGTTTTGACCTTACGAGAGGTTAAGGAAATCCTGAACTGCGAGGTTCTGGTTGGAGAGGCCCAGCTGGGTATGGAGATCTGGGGGGCTTGCGCCGCGGATTTGATGAGCGATGTTTTGGCCTTCTCCATTCCCGACTCTCTCCTCCTCACCGGATTGGTCAATGCCCAGTCGGTAAGGACTGCGGATGTGGCCGAGGTCAAGGCCTTGGTCTATATAAGGGGAAAGAAGCCGGACGCTGGGGCCCTTCAGCTTGCTCAGGAGAAGGGGATTCCGGTTCTGGCCAGCAATTTCACTATGTACGAGGCCTGCGGTCGCCTTTACCTTCGTGGCCTGAAGAGTGCTGCTACGATCGTAAGTAAAAATGAATGACGACAGCCTGCTCGACCTTGAGTTCGAGATCATCGGCGGCGATTTCAATCAAGCAGGGAGAGTCTCAACCAGACTCAAATCGATTCTCAAGGAGGTCGGCTTTAACCCCCAGGTGGTTCGACGGGTGGCAATCTCCACCTACGAAGCCGAGATGAATGTGGTGATGTATGCTCGCCGAGGGGTCTTGAGATTCAAAGCCTCGCCCCAGAGAATATCTATCGTCATCGAAGATGAGGGCCAGGGAATCGAGAATATCGAGATGGCGATGAAGGAGGGTTATTCTACCGCCACCGACGAGATGAGGGAGATGGGCTTTGGGGCGGGGATGGGGCTCCCCAACATCAAGAGGAACTCTGATCGATTTGAGATCACCTCCGAGATCGGGAAGGGGACCAGACTGAAGGTCACAATCATTGCTGGAGATGGAACCAGAAGCTGAAAATATCCGCTATTACCACACTCTCAAGATTCTGGAAGAGAAGTGTCAGGGGAGAATGCGCTGTATGCGCAAGTGCCCCACCCAGGCTATCCGGGTGAGGAGGGGGAAAGCCCACATACTGGAGGAGCTCTGCATCGACTGTGGGGAGTGTATCAACGCCTGTCCAGAAGGGGCCATCGTTCCCCTGACCGACCCGGTGGAGCAGACCTCCAAGTTCAAGTGCCGGGTGGCAATTCCCTCCCCGGTCCTATACTCCCAGTTCAGCGTTGACATTCACCCCCCGGAGATTTTCGCTGGTCTGAAGAAACTGGGATTCGATTACGTCGGCGATGCCTCCTCGGCGTGTGAGGCTATGAGCATGGCGCTCCGGATCTACTTGGAGGAGCACACCGGGCCCTGGCCCGTTATCTCCTCCTTCTGCCCAGCGGTAATCCGTTTCATCCAGGTAGAATATCCGGGGCTTACTGAACATATCATCCCCCTGGAGGTCCCAAGGGAGTTGGCCGCCAAGGAGATAAAGTTAGAGCTTTCCCGAAAGCTAAACCTTCCCTTAGAGGAAATCGGGGCGATCTATCTTACCTCCTGTCCGGCTAAGGCGGTCTCCATCAGACAGCCGGCAGAGAAGGAGAAGTCCTGGTTCAACGGTTCTATATCCATTGCCGACATTTACAACCCCCTCCTTTCGGCGATAATGTCCCTCCGAGAAGGGGAGTTTGAGGATGACCTCAACCAGCCCTCTGCTATCGGCATGGGCTGGAAAGTATTGGGGGGAACCTGCAGTTTCCTGGAGTCGGGGAACTGCGTGGCAGTCTCCGGAATTGTCGAGTTAACCAGAATCCTTGACGACATCGAGAAATCTAAGCTCCGGGAGGTTAAGTACGTCGAGGCTTCCTTCTGCCCGGAAGGGTGCATCGGTGGTCCCCTGGCGGTGGAGAACGCCTATGTAGCCAGAGTCAAGACCATACGGCTTGAGGATAGATACGGTAAACGACCTCGCCTTCAAGAAGAAAGGGTTCGACAGCTTTATCACGAGGGGCACTACTTCTTGGAGAGGAGGATTCAGCCCAGACCCATAAAGCCTCTGCACCCCGACATTGCCAAGTCCATAGCCCTAATGAAGGAGAAAGAGAAGATCTATAATCTGCTTCCGCGAGTGGACTGTGGCCTGTGTGGTTGTCCCACCTGCCTGACTTTCGCTGAGGACGTAGTCAAGGGTTTGCTTGATATTTCCGATTGCCTCTATAACTCTATCCGCAGAAGAAGCTCCCCGTAGTCAACACGGCTGCGGACCTTAAAGACCTACAAGACCTCAGGGTATACGATAGGGATCTGGCAGCATCACTTCTGCAGGGCCTTGGGTTGTAATGCCGTAGCTACGATTTGGGTGAAGCTTGTGTCTAATGGTTCTGAGAGATGACCCTGCCAGGAGGGGAGATTCTTGCCGGCGGCTACACCGTCACGAGCACCTGATGTCAAAAAATTATTGACGATAAGGTTGTGGGGTTATAGATTAACTCCGATCTGTTAATCGAAAGAGGTTTTCTCTGCCGGAGGCAGCTTGCCCGTGTCTTTTTCAGCTTAACCTCCGGCTCCAAGCAGGAGCGTACAGTGAAGGCGGTAGTGATGGCTGGGGGGTTCGGAACCCGATTGCGACCACTGACCTGCAACCTGCCCAAGCCGATGGTTCCAGTGGCCGGCAAGCCGATGATGGAACATGTCATAAATCTGCTCAAGAGACACAACTTCAAGGATCTGGTTGTGCTTTTATACTTTCAGGTGGAGGAGATTAAGAACTACTTTGGCAGCGGCGCCCGTTTCGGGGTCGATATAGAATATGTCAAAGCCGAAGACGACTACGGCACCGCTGGATCGGTCAAAAACGCCGAAGACCTCCTTGGAGACCGCTTCCTGATAATATCTGGAGACGTGTTGACAGATTTCGATCTGGGGAAGGTAGTTGACTTCCATACGGCCCGAAATGCCAAAGCCACCATGGTCCTAACCCGGGTGGAGAATCCCTTGGCCTACGGAGTGGTGATCGCCGATGATGACGGTCGAATTACACGTCTTCTCGAAAAGCCCAGCTGGGGACAGGTCTTCTCCGATACCATCAACACCGGCATCTACGTTTTGGAAAAGGAGGTGCTGCAGGCAGTCCCTGCGAAAACCGAGTTCGACTTCAGCAGAGAGCTCTATCCAGGTATGTTGAAGCGTGGGGAGTCCCTCTTCGGATACGTCGCCGAAGGTTACTGGAAGGATATCGGGGATGTCAACGAGTACTTCGGGTGCCATCAGGATATCTTGGAGGGGAGGCTCTCCTTAGAGATCGGCGGCAACCTGGTGACCAGACCGCAGGCACGAATCTGGGCTGGCAGGAATGTCGCGGTCGGCGAGGAGGTAGAATTCAAGGGGACCGTGATCATAG
>LIZU01000089.1 GCA_001302725.1 candidate division Zixibacteria bacterium DG_27 | reverse complement strand
CGAATTTAACAGCAGGCATATAATTTGTGAATTCAAGAATTACAGTTCGAAAGCCTCAAAAGGTGAGCTGAATCAGCTAAGGCTATACTTGGCCAAGCCGACAGTAGGGCGCTTTGGACTCCTTTTTGTCCGCAAAGCACCATCAAAACAGCTCCTGGCAGCGAGAAAGCGTGCTTATGAAGAATCACAGGTGTTAATATTATTACTCAACGACGAGCTGGTGGAGAAAATGCTCAAAATGCGGGCCTTTACTGGACATCCAGAAGAGATACTGGAAGACCTAAAAATCGAATTTGAACTCTCATATTGAAACACTGTTTTCTGATGAACACAGCATGAAGTGATGTGAGCTTTGCAGCTGGCTTTATTTGATATAACGTTGCTGTAAGCTTACCGACGTCCACGATGGCATTCTAAACGCTATGGATACGATTCGTCTCTCCAACATGACCTTCTACGGTTTCCACGGGGCCTCCGCCGCCGAGAGGAAGACCGGCAGGCGCTTCGAGGTCGATGCCGAAATGAAAACCGACATCCGGGAGGCAGCCGAAAGCGATAAACTCGAAGACGCCCTCGACTACACCAAAGTATATTCCCTGGTGGAGGAGATCATCCTAGAGAACCGCTTCGTCCTTTTGGAGACGATCGCCGAGAGATTGGCCCAGGAGATTCTGAGGAGTTTTCGGGTGAAGGAAGTGACCGTCCGGGTCAGAAAGAGGATCCCACCTATACCCGGCAACTTAGACTATATCGAAGTGGAGGTCAACCGCAAGCCCTCTTCTGGACCATGACCTCACCGGGAGAAGCTTCAGTAGCCTACATCGGGTTGGGCTCAAATCTCGGAGACCGCAAGCGGAATTTGAAGGAGGCCATAAAGGAGATAGAATCCTCCGAGGCCACCAATCTAGTTTCAGTCTCCTGCCTCTACCTCACAAAGCCAGTGGAGGTAAAAGAACCCCAGAACGATTTTTTAAACGCCGTCATCAAGATAAGGACCACTCTCAAGCCCGAGCCCCTTCTACATTTTCTGAAGGAGATCGAAAAGAGATTCGGTCGGGCAGTTGATTCCCATCTCAAGCCCCGCAATCTGGATTTAGATATTCTATTGTATGATGACCTGATCTTGCAGACCGAGGCTTTGACAATCCCTCATCCCAGACTCACCTTTAGAGAGTTTGTTTTAGCCCCTCTGTTGGATATAGAGCCGGAGCTCCAAAATCCGGTTGACGGTGAATTCCTCAACAGTTATTATGAGAAGTTGAAAGGTCAAGAGAAGGCCAGCCTCTTCGAAGATGAAAACTGGTGGCGAGGCTAGCTCTTTATGGACGAACTCTCCAAGAGCTCGGATTTGAACTACATCGTAGTTGAGGGTCCAATCGGGGTGGGAAAGACCTATTTGGCGGAGCGTTTGGCGGAGCGTTTCTCCTGGAGGCTTCTTTTGGAAGAGGCGGAGACCAACCCTTTCCTGAAAGATTTCTACCGGGATCGGGAGAGGTATGCCTTTCAGACCCAACTTTACTTTTTGGTGTCCCGTTTCCGGCAACAGCAGGAGTTTTTTTATCGGGATCTGTTCACCGGCGGGATGGTCTCGGATTATGCTTTCGCGAAAGACCGGATTTTCGCCACCATAAACTTGAGCGAAAAGGAACTGGCTTTATACGACCGCATCCAGACCGCTTTAGTGGAAAAGCCGCCTCTCCCGGATTTGATCGTCTATCTGACCGCGGAGGTGAAGGTGTTGCTGGAGCGCATCAAAAGCAGGGGGCGCTCTTTTGAAAGGGAGATGGAGCCGGAATATCTGGAAAAGCTCTCGGAGGCATACAGTCAGTTCTTTTTCCACTACGACCGTTCCCCCCTTCTGGTGGTCAACACCAACAACTTGGACCTGGTCAGCAACCACGAACACCTCGATGACTTGATCGAGCAGATAAGAAAGCCTCCCCTGGGGAAAAGGTATTACAATCCCTCCTGGTAAATGGGTGGCGTTACAGGATCGCCTCAATAAGGAACCATTATGGAAAAAGTCACTACCAAGACTTTCTTAGAGATGAAACGGAAGGGGGAAAAGATAGCGGTCTTGACCTCCTACGATTTCCCCACCGCCAAGATAATCGAATCTGCCGGGATTGAGGCCATAATCGTCGGCGACTCTGCCGGTAACGTTTTCTACGGTTACGATACCACTCTCCCGGTCACCATGGAGCAGATGCTCTCCCACGTGCAAGCAGTCTCGAGGGCGGTGAAGCGTCCTCTGGTGATCGCGGATATGCCTTTTCTGTCCTATCAGATATCTACTCCCCAAGCGATTGAAAATGCCGGCAGATTCTTGAAGGAGGGAGGCGCTCAGGCGGTCAAGCTGGAGGGGGGCTTAGAGATGATTGAGACCGTCTCCAAACTGGTGAGCGTGGGGATTCCGGTGATGGGACACATCGGCCTGGTGCCGCAATCGATTCATCGCTTCGGAGGCTACAAAGCCCAAGGTCGGGAGGAGGCAAGCAGGAAGTATCTTCTGGATTCAGCGGTGGCCTTGGAGCAGGCTGGCTGCTTCTCGATGGTGCTGGAGGGGATGGTCTCCAAGGTGGCAAAGGAGATAACCGAAAGATTGAAAGTCCCCAGCATCGGCATTGGCGCCGGAGCTCACTGCGACGGACAGGTGCTGGTGATCTACGATATGCTGGGCATCACCCCGGAGTTCAATCCCAAGTATCTCCGCCTTTATGCTCATCTGGGTGGAGAAATACAAAAAGCGGTCGAAGAATATATTAGGGACGTGAAAAGCGGAGAATATCCGTCGGAGAAGGAAAGTTATCATTAGGAGTAATCTCACCTCACCTCTGGTATCCACCCGATGAAGAAATCTCTGGTTTTCTCTTGACGGATTGAAGATTTGTCACTATAATTAAAGGGCTAGGGACGATCCAGTCCGGGCTGTCTTTCCCACTGGAGAGGCGGAAGGGAGGATTGTTCCAGGTCGGGTTTTTGTCCGTTATACTATTAGGGTTTATACGGCTCAACTTTAACCCTAAAAACGGAGGAGGAGCCATGAGCAAGCTATCTAGCCTTAGGCAAGGAGGCGCAGCAGTCCTATTGAGCCTCCTGGCAGTGAGCCTTCTTATCTGTCCGGCGGTGGGTTACGCCGGTGGGCACGGTCCGCAAAAAGGCATAACCCCTGACGGTGGAGGACAGGAGTACTACGGCACTGAGACGGATCCCGGCGGTGGCGGCTTCCTGAGAGTAGAGGAGCAAGGCCCGCACTCTTGTCTCAGTTCATTGTCGCAAGGGTTGCTGTTGCAGATTTATCTTGTCTGCCAGTCCTTGGGGCTCTCACTTTAACGACTCGTAACCAGGAAGGGTTTTTGAACTTTCACTTTCTGGTTATCGCGATTGTGAGGAGTACCCATGAAGGCAGAAATTGTAAAACAAGATAGTCTGAAATTCGCGGATCCTTTTACCGCAAAGCTGCTCTCGGACTTCGAAAGGATTGTTTCTCAGGGCTTCCGTAAGGTCTATCTGGAGAAGTTCTCGCAACTCCCGCCTGAGGTTTCCCATTTGACGGTCACCTTCGAGATAATAAATCTCTCCATATACTATCAGGAGAAGACCGGAGAACTCTCGCCGGAGGACGTCAGGGGACTGGCGCTGGTACTTACCAGAACCTTGGAATACAGAAACTATCTGAGCAGAATCGTCCGGCTCAACTTGGCAAACCAGACCGCACCGGACGTAGTTCAAGACCTGGCCAGCGAAATCAAGGTAAAGCTTTTCAAAGAGTGCCTGCGGATGATAACGGGTGGGGACTACCTATATCACAAAACCGCCTCTGAGGAGCTCCCCTCCGAGCTCGAACCTCAAGCCGTCAGCCTGAACGCCCTCATCTACCGGGTTGCCAAAAACAGCTGTATAGATTATCTCCGACGGCAGAAGCTGGAGAGAGAGTTCCTGATCAAATTGCCGGAGCTCTCCAGGCCTCGGGACCGCTCCGAGGAGAGGATTTTAGCTATGGAGGACCTCAGCAACAACGTCGATTACGAGGAGGCTTACGTCAATCGTTTGACCCTCGACCAGGCTGAGGAGCTTCTGCCTGCCCAACTCCGAGAGTTCTTCCAGCTCTTAAGATCTGGCTATCAGCCGGGAGAGATTCAGAAGGTTCTGAACCTTTCGGACATCAACTTCAAGATTCTGCGCCGCAAGATACTGAAGATCATAAGACAGCATTTCCTGAAGAAACGCCACCATCATCAAGACCTAAGGCAAGTTCTATCCACCCTCGCTGCCTCTCCCCGCTTTTAGTTTATGAAAAATCTGATCCCGGACTGGATTTTCTCTCCCGCAGAGGCCGGAATTGGTGATGAGGCCATAGAATATCTGGCCACCGAAACGCTCCTGAATTTGGACATCCTCCGCAAACCCGGGGAGCTTGAGCTCTCTCCGGAAGTTGTGGAGAGAAGAGAAACCGGCCTTAAGGAACGCGCCGAAAAAGATCCCTTTGAGTTCCTTCGCCCGGAACTGGTGAGCTCTTACCGTCAAGATCTGGGGGTCTCCTGTTTCCGCATCAGTTCTTTTCTTCAGAAGCGTTACGATAGTCTAAGCCGGAAACAGCCGGTCCTCGGGGTCGGCGTTCCCGCTCCTTTGACACAGAGCTACGGTGAGATTGTCAACCGGATTAGAGCCATAAAGCTTTTCGAGCCGGGGGATGCCGTGGGAGGTGTTAGCCTCCGACCTGTGAAGGGCTATGTTGAAGAGCTCAAAAGCGTGGAGGAGCAAATCCCTTTAGAGCTTTGCCTCCGCCTCTCCTGCCTCTTTGGTCTGGAGGCGGTGCTTTTTTTGGCCGGGCTGACGAGTCTGGACGGACGTCACTTCAGAAGTGCTGCCATCGTGAGATTGGGTCACTGTTTTTGGGAATACCAGCAGAAGGAGCTGGCTAAGGTTTGCTTCTACGAGATTGCCTCGCATCCAGAAAGAATAGATAATCCCAAATTGGCCTTTCACTATGTTTCTGCCAACCTGTGGCTCTACGTTATTTTTTCCAAGGAATTGAAATTCCCTGTGATGGAGAAACATCTCTCGGAGGCCGCCAGATTTGACCCAGATAACCTTATGCTCCTGTATAATTCGTTCGAGCTTGAGCTCCTCCGAAACGATATCGGTAAGGCCTTCGAGTTCCTGGAGAACTTGCTGAAGAGAGATAAGGAATTCCTGATATCCAGTCTGAAAGTTGATGAGCCCCTCAAAGAGTTGATATATGAGAATCCGGAGGTCTACCAGAGGTTGGAGCGGGAGGGAGTTCTGGATTGAAAAGGAACTCCCCGGGAATATCACTCCGTGTCTAAGCCCCTAAGAGGGCTTTTTCTTTTCGTCCTTTCCGCTCGCCAATTCCTTCTTCAAATATCTCTCGAAAGCCTCAAAGACCTCCGGATCGAAATGCTTTTCCACATTCTCTCTCAATAGCTCCAAAGCCTCCGCATCGGGCATCCCTTCACGATAATCCCTCTTGGAGGTGATGGCATCGAAGACGTCCGCCACTGCCATGATCCTTCCTCCCAGAGGTATCTGGCCATCTTTGAGACCGAAAGGGTAACCGCTGCCGTCGAGCTTTTCGTGGTGAGTGGAGGCCAGGTCGGGAATCCCCTTGTAATCGTCGGTGAGATATATGTTGCTCAAAATCTCTTTGGTGAGAGCGGGATGGCGTTTCATCTGGGTGTACTCCTCCTCCGTCAACTTGCCCGGCTTCGCCAGGATGCTGTCGGGGATGCCGATCTTTCCGTAGTCGTGCAGGAATGCCGCCACCCTTAAGATCTCAATCTCCTTTTTGGGTAGACCCATCTCCCGGGCAATCCCGACCGTGCATTTGGCCACCCGGTGAGAGTGACCGGCGGTGAGGTGATGCCGGGCATCGATGGTAGCAGCCAAAGTCTCGATGAAGCTGTGGAAGGTTTTCTTGAGCTCCGCGTACAGCTTGGCGTTCTCGATGGCGATGGCCGAGAAGGCCG
>LIZU01000088.1 GCA_001302725.1 candidate division Zixibacteria bacterium DG_27 | reverse complement strand
AACAAGTAGTCAGCACACACCTCAGATCCCGCGAAAGCGAGCTCGCCGTTGGAGGTCAAATGATAGGAAGGAAAGCAGTGGTTCTGTTGTGCTCATTCGCTTTCTTTCTGGCCTCTGTTATCTCTTGGGGAGAAGAGGAAGAAGTTAGATCCATTACCGCCGTCCGATGTAATCCCACTTCGCCGGTCATTGACGGTTTCCTGAACGACCATATCTGGCAAGTCGCCCCGAAGTCAGGGGAATTCACCCAGGGGGAACCCGAGGAGGGTACTGCCCCGACGGAATCAACGACCGTCCAGGTGGCATACGACGATGAAGCTGTCTATTTTGCCTTCACCCTTCACGACTCCGAACCCGAGAAGATCGTTGCCAAGCTCACCCGCCGCGATCGCTGGGTAGAGTCTGACGACGTCAGGGTCAGAATCGATAGCTACCATGACCACCTCACCGGTTTTTACTTTGTGACTAACGCCGCCGGGGTCCAGAGAGACGGCTATATTTATAAGGACACCTGGACGGATGATTCCTGGGATGGTGTCTGGGAGTCGGAGGTGCAGATTGCGAAAGAGGGCTGGACGGCGGAATTCAAAATCCCTTACTCATGCTTGAGATTTGCGAAATCGGAGGCCATGATCTGGGGCGTGAATTTCGCGCGCTGGGTAAGTCGCAAAAGTGAATATGATGTCTGGGTCTATGTCCCGGAGGAGGAAGGCGGATTTGTCTCCCGCTTCGGGCATCTGGTCGGATTGAAGAACATCGATCCGCCCCGGAGAATGGAGTTCCTCCCCTATGCGGTCTCGTGGCAGAATACCGAGCCAAAACGCCCCGGCAATCCGGACGGCCGGGACTTCTTCTCCAATATCGGCTTCGACCTCAAATACGGCATATCCTCAGACTTCACCCTGGATGCTACCATCAATCCCGACTTCGGACAGGTGGAGTCCGACGCCACGGTATTGAACTTATCAACGTTCGAGACTTACTACCGGGAGAAAAGACCGTTCTTTCTGGAGGGAAGTACCATATTCGAGACGCCTTTTGAGCTCTTCTACTCCCGGCGGATCGGGAGAACACCGTCGGTGGATTTAGATGACGACGCCGATTATGTCATCGACCAACCTTTTACAACCACTATCCTCTCGGCACTGAAGCTTAGTGGCCGCACCAAGGGCGGTACCTCTGTCGGAGTGATGAATGCCGTCACTCAAGAAGAGATGGCTACCTATATGGATACTCTCGGGATAAAACGTGAGATTGTTGCTGAGCCGGCAGCTAATTACAGCGTCATAAGACTGAAACAGGACATCTTCACGAATTCTAGCATCGGTCTCATCACAACGGCGGTCAACCAGAAGCGTGAAGCCCCAACCTACACCGGAGGCATAGATTGGGATCTTCATTTCCCCAAGGGGATCTGGATTGCCCGAGGCCAGGTAGTCGGGAGCCGGACAGGCAGAGATGAACACGGCGGTGGCTTCTGGGCCGGGATCAACAAGGACGCTGGTGAGAACGTTCGCGGTTCGGTCTGGTGGGAGTACGAATCCCGGAACCTGAACATAAACAGGTTGGGATTCATAGGGAGAGGCAACTACAATGGTGGGGGTACCTGGTGGCAATATCGCACTTACAAAGACTGGCATTTCATTCGTGAGACGTACCATAACATAAACTACTGGAACGCCTGGAACCTGGATGGTTACAAGATCTCCCACGGTGGAAACTACAACAACAGCATCCGGACTACCGGCAACTGGTGGTTTGGAGGTGGCTACGGCTTCCAGATTCCGTACTACGACGATCGCGAGACCCGGGGTGGCCCCCCTTACAAGCGGCCTCGGGGATGGGATGTCTGGATGTGGGTGGATTCTGACACCCGCAAGTGGTGGGTAGTTCATCTATTCCACAACGTGGGCACACATTGGGACGGCATCTACGAGTCCTACTCGGCTGAAGTCGAGATCCAGCCCCGCTCCAATCTGGAGTTCAGCGTCGGACCCTCCTACGACGCACACTACCATGTCAGTCGCTGGGTGGACACCGTTGAAGACACCCTCGGGAATGAGCACTATGTCTTCGGCGAGCTCACGAGCAGGGAGATCGACATCAACTTCCGCTCGACTCTGACCTTCACCAAAAACCTCTCCCTGCAGGTCTGGGTGCAGGCCTTTATGGCGATCGGGGACTATAAGAATTTCAAGCTTTTGGACCCCCCCGACCGTTTCAGGCCCCTGGGAGAGGTTGAGTACTCCGGCAATCTACCTCGTAACACCTACCAGGACGAGCCCGACTTCAACTGGAAGTCTCTTAACGCCAACTTGGTCTTGAGATGGGAGTATCGCCCCGGCAGCACCATCTATCTGGTCTGGACTCAATTTCGGGACGAGGATGAGAATTACGGCCATCTCCCCTTTGATGAAGGCTTGAAGAACATCTGGAACTTGAGCGCCAATAATACCTTCTTGATTAAGGCTAATTACTGGTGGAGCCTGTGAGGGCTTTGAGCACTAAACGGTAAAAGCAGACATCTTTCTCCTTCCCCACGGTCACGGAGACTCACTCCGTGGCCTTTTATCATTACCCCTTGCCATTTTTCCCATCGCTGGGTAAATTGACCTGAGCATGGTACTCAAAACCTGTCCTGAGTGTGGCACTCACGCCCTGGATTTCAAAAAATTGCCCGACGGTGAGGGTCAATACACCTGCTACAACTGCGGCTGGTTCGACAGCTCACCGGATTACGAAGATCCCGAACAGGCAGAAAAAGAGGAGGAAAAGGGGAGCTGATGCCTACCTATTCTCACTCCAAGCTCTCCACATTCGAGTCCTGCCCCCAGAAGTACAAGTTCAGGTACATTGATAAGATCAAAGTCGAGGGGTATGACACGATAGAGGCTTTTCTCGGGAGCCGGGCGCACGAAGCTTTAGAGAAGCTCTACCGCGATGTTTTGATGACCAAAATACCGAAGGCCGATGACATCGTGGAGTTCTATGAAGATAGTTGGGAGAGAAACTGGCATCCTGGGGTCGAGGTCGTTAGAAAGGATTACTCAGCGGAGGATTATCGCAACCTGGGCCGCTCCTGCCTTCGGTCCTTCTACAAGCGTTACCATCCCTTCGATCAGGACAAGACCCTGGCGCTGGAGGAGCGTGTTACCTTCCCCTTGGTCAAGTCCAATGTTAACGGGGGGCGCTCGTCACAGGTGTATATACGAGGAGTGATCGATCGGCTTGCTATCACCCCTGACGATGTCATCGAGATTCAGGACTATAAAACCTCCCGGCATATGCCCACTCAGATGGAGCTGGATGCCGACCGTCAATTGGGGCTTTACCGGATTGCGGTCAACAGGAGATTCCCGAACGCTAAGGAAGTCCGCTTGGTCTGGCATTATCTTATCCACGATCAAAGGGTAGTGTCTACACGGACTCCAGAGGACTTGGAGGTTCTGACAGGAGAGATACTAGATCTGATCGACCGGATTGAGTCCGAAACCGATTTCTATCCCAAAGAGTCTGCCCTCTGCGACTGGTGTGAATACCAGAGCATCTGCCCTGTGCGCCGCCATCTATTCGAGGTCGAGCAACTGCCACTGGAGGAATTCAAAGAGGATGACGGCGTAAAGCTGGTTGACAGTTACGCTCAACTTAAGGAGAAGAAACGGCAGGTGGAAGGAGAGCTTGACGAAATCGAAGAACGAATCATAAACCTCGCCAGAGAAAAGAACTTGACCAAGCTGGTGGGGAGCGACCAACAGTTGAAGATCTCCTTCAGCCGGGATTATCATTTCCCTCCGGTTACCGATCCCCAATGGCAGGTCCTGGAACGGATAATCCGGGAAGCGGGCAGGTGGGATGAAATCGTTACCATCAGCCACCCGAAGCTCAAGTCTATCATGAAGAAGAAGACCTGGCCAGAGCAGTTGTGGAGTAAAGTCAGGGAATTCGCCGGCATCAAGGAGAGCGTCCGACTTTATCTCTCCAAGAAAAGGGGAGAGGAATGAATGAATTAAGACGGAGACGATAAGAGATAGAGACAGGATATGGAGGAGTTTGCTCCTGCACGTTTTCGGATCAGGCCCAGACACGATATAGTTGTTGACATATTCATTTAGGGTAGGTATTTTCGAGCAACTTGATGATGATCTTCAAGGACATATCCATTTTCGCTTTTTCATTTGTCCTGGTTGTGGGAGCTCTCTCCTTTTGCCAGTCCCACAGCGGAAGAGATGCAGAATCTACTAAGGGAGGAGAAAAGACGGAAACGGATGTTTACACCACCAGACGCTTGGAAATGGTAGAGGAGCAGATAGTCGCCAGAGGTGTCAGAGACAGCATCACACTGGAAAGCATGCGCAAAGTCCCCCGGCACCTCTTCGTGCCGGAGGGTCTGCGCAGATACGCCTACTACGACGAACCGCTCCCGATCGGAGAGGAGCAGACTATCTCCCAGCCTTACATCGTCGCCATTATGACCGAGCTTCTGCAGTTGAAAAGGGGAGAGAAGGTGTTGGAGATCGGCACCGGCAGCGGTTACCAGGCCGCGATTCTGGCCGAGATCGCCGCGGAGGTTTACACCATTGAGATAGTCGACCTGCTGTGTGAAAGGGCCGGGGAGTTGTTGGAAAAGATGGGCTACGAAAACATCCAAGTCCGCTGCGCCGACGGTTACCAGGGCTGGCCGGAGGTGGCTCCCTTCGATGCTGTGATCGTGACCGCCGCCCCCGACCACATCCCCCAACCGCTGCTGGAACAATTGAAGATTGGAGGCAGATTGGTGCTGCCGGTGGGTGACGGTTATCAGGAGCTGGTCCGTATCACCAAGACCAAATCGGGAATCAAAAGGGAGAATATCATTCCGGTGCGGTTCGTCCCCATGACCGGGGAAGCCGAGAAACGTTAAAGCATTTCCGAAACCTGAGGAGAGATCACGATGTTTTTCCCCCATAAGAACCGGGCAGTGAGGCTTTCTTTTCTCCTTCTGATATTCTCGCTATTCTCTTTAAGCTGTATTACCACCCGGGTGGACACGAACTTCCGCACCGAAATCGACAAAGAGGGAAACCTCCGGCGGGTTATTGAGTTTGCGGTCTACCGCTTCGACACTGAGGCAGAGAAGGACTCCGTCACCCGGCTCAGCATCAGCTCCGAGGAAGCGTTGGACTACCTCTCCGAGAATTATCTTTTGCCTGACTCCCGAGAGTGGAACATCACCTTTGAGCTCATCGATTCTGTCTACTATTTCCGTGCCGATAGAGAGTTCCCCTATCCCGAGGGAGGCTTTTCAGACTACCTCAGATATGCTCCCGACGATGGTGGAGAGTCGAAAAACCGGATGGAGTTCTCACGCCGCTCGGGGTTTTTCTCCACCACCTATACCTACCAGGAGGTCTTCACCGATATCATCGACGCCGAAAAGGCCTTGGCGGAGGTAACAACTGGCATCCACAGCCTGAAGCAGGCCATTATCTCTGGCATGTCGAAGGAACTCGGAGAAAACGAAAAGACCGCGCAGGAGTTTGCGACCGCACTCGAAGAGCACTACTCCAAGCCCCTCTTTCAGCTTTTTGAGACCCTCTATTACAATCCCACAGAATTCGATTCCGCAGAAGCAGTCTACAGGGAGGAGAGTGAGAACCTGCAAGATAAGCTGGCGGAACTCTATCGCCAGGGGGGAGCCAGTCCAGTGGCGGTGCTGGCCTTTCGCAAGAAGCTCGGTTCCCTCTTATCCGAGGAGCAGAAACAATTTGAAGGCTACTTAGAGCGGAGGGGAGTGGTCCTTTTCGGGGCTTACGGCTATGATTTCGAGAACCTTTTCAATTTCAGATGCGAAGTATTGATGCCCGCCGGGGTGGTTGCCACCAATGCCTCGGCAAGAGAGGGAAATCTACTTACCTGGGAATTTGACAACTTCAATTTCTGGGGGAAGGAGTACAGGCTTTACGCCGAGAGCCGAGAGTTGCACTGGTTCAGGATCATTATTGTGACCCTGGGTGCGGTGGTCATCATCGGGGTGGTTGTTTTCATTATTCTGAGGAGACCGAAGAGGGTAAAGCCCCCTGCGCCCCCAGAGACC
>LIZU01000087.1 GCA_001302725.1 candidate division Zixibacteria bacterium DG_27 | reverse complement strand
CTACCGTCATTTTCACCATCCAAGGCGTCCGCCGGATGCTGCTCAAGGCCGACTACATCGCCCGCTACGAGAAGGAGGACAGCACTACTGCAAGAGTTGTCCACGCCGATTTCTATGACCAGGAGGGTAAACACAGTTCGGTTCTGACCTCCAACTTCGGTGTCATCAGGGAGGACTCTAAGGAGCTTTGGGTTTCCGGAGAGGTCGTGGTCATAAGCGACGAGGGAGTCAAGCTGGAGACCGAGACTCTCCGCTGGGACCCAAATATCGACCGCATCGTCACCGACGATTTCGTCAAGGTCACTAAAAAAGAGGACATCTTAACCGGATATGGTTTGGAAGCTGACCAGGAGCTGAAAAACATCAAGATCAAAAGGGAGGTCAAGGGGGTATTGCGTGATGTTCCCTCCCGGGAGGAGCTGGAGAGGATGGAAGAGGAAAAACCGGAATCCACCTCTTCGGTCGACACCGCAGAGGTAGAGCAATCGACAGCCGCCACTGATTAGCCCAATGAGTCCAAGAGATTGGCAGATTCGGCCACTCGTCTGAGAGAGAAGTCGAAGACACGCACAAGATGTCAGTAATCCAGAGATGCTCTTTCTGAGAAGTTAGAAAGAAGGATACTGGATTCAGCGAGGAGCTGGTTGTTAGATGAAAAACAACCTTAATCTCAAATGTGACAAGCTAGTTAAAATATATCGCCGTCGCACGGTGGTCGACCAAGTATCAATTGAGGTCAATCAGGGAGAGACCATCGGGCTTTTAGGACCCAATGGCGCCGGAAAGACCACCACTTTCTATATGATAACCGGGTTCATCCGCCCCAACTCCGGAAGGGTCATGCTTGCGGAGGAGGATATAACCAAGCTCCCGATGTATAAGAGAGCCAGGAAGGGGATCGGTTATCTCTCTCAGGAACCCTCCATCTTTCGCCGCATGACAGTGGAGGAGAACATCATGGCAATCCTCCAGATGCAGAAGATGAAAAAAGGAGAGCGACAGAAAAGATTGAAAGAGCTTTTGGAGGAGCTGGACATAGCTCACCTCGCCAGAAACAAGGCCTACACCCTCTCCGGCGGAGAGCGTCGCCGGGTGGAGATAACCAGAGCGTTGGTGACGGAGCCGAAGTTTCTCCTTTTAGACGAACCCTTCTCGGGGATAGACCCTATCACGGTGGAGGAGATTCAGAAGATAATTTACCGCTTGAAGGAGAGAGGCTTGGGAATGCTAATCACCGACCACAACGTCAGGGAGACCCTCTCCATCTGCGACCGCGCTTACATCATCTGTGACGGGGTGATCCTAAAATCCGGGACTGCGGAGTTTCTGGCCAACGACCCCGAGGCCAAAAGAATCTATCTGGGTGAGAAATTCAGATTGGGTTGAACGAATTGCCACCTCAGATATTCTCCGGAGACTCCTGGGTGGAAACGGAATTCACTATCAGGTCAAACCGCAGACCGATAACGGCTCGTATATGTTTTCAACACCCCCGCTGTTAGGTCTCGGCAGTCTCTGGGCACCGTCATGTCGTTAGTTCAAGTCCCGATAAGAGGAATCAGAGCAAAGACCACAACAAACAGGAGGATCTGCTATGTCAAACCAGCTAAGCATCGGTGAGTGTGTGAGCGATGGGTGGAACGGTCTCAAGCAGAATGCCGGGGCGGCCATTGGCGGCTTTGTGGTGTTCTTTATCATCGAATTTGTCGCCGGATTTATCCCCGTAGTCAACATCATCTTTGTACTATTGGTTACTCCCGCCCTTGTGGGTGGCCTTATGATCCTATCGTTAAACTTGGCCAGGAACAGTTCCCCGGAGGTGGGGGATGTTTTCAAAGGTTTCCGCAAGTACGGGAGCTTCTTGGGCGCGTATTGGCTGTTCGTTGTCGTGTACCTGGTATGCCTGATTCCTCTCTTCATCGGACTTGGGGTGGACACCGCCCGCGGTTCGGAACCCGCGGCTCTTACTATCATCCTAGGTTTTGTGAGCTTGGTGGTCCTGATTATCGCCATGCTGAGATGGTGCATGGTCTACTACTTGGTCGCCGAAGGAAGTAGCGTCACTGAGGCTTTTACGAAGAGTTCCAAGATCACTGAGGGTTATCGGGGAACGATTTTTTTGCTCGGAATCGTCAACTTCTTGATCATAATCGCTGGACTCTTGGTGTTGGGTTTGGGATACTTTGTGGCAGCGCCAATCGCCATGATCGCATTTGCATCTGCTTATATCAAGTTGAAGGGCTTCGCTTTTCCGGAGGTCCAAGCGACACAGCAATAACGAGGTTATTCCTCCCCACGATTACGAGCAGTCGCCGCATTCGCCTCACCGAAGTGCAGAGTAAAGGATAGGTGGCCCGCTGTGGTGTCAGGAGTTCTCTCCTGACACTCACCGTCAGGTAGCAACCCGCCTGAGGCGGGACGGCACTGATGATTTACTGTCTCCCGTCCCCCTATTTCCTATCGACCCTTTCCTATTTCCTTACCCCCCTGTTTCCTGTCCCCTGTTCCCTGTCCCCTATCCTTTGATGTTGGCGATTGGGAGAAGTTGCAGGACTTTCTTCGACAATCCAGCGGAATCAACCGCCTCCACCACCTCTGAGATGTTTTTGTAGGCGACGCCGGCCTCCTCCGCCAGACCAGGCATGGAGACCGCCCGCACCAGGATGCCATGTTCTTCCATGGTTCTTTTCAAATCGTGGCCTCTGACCATCTTTTTGGCTTTGGAGCGGGACATCGTCCTTCCGGCACCGTGACAGGTGGAGCCGAAGGTCTCCTCTTCGGCTCGTGTTGTTCCCACTAAGAGATAGGAGGGACTCTCCATAGAACCGCCGACTATGACCGGCTGGCCGATGGAGCGGTATCTTTCGGGAACATCGGGGTGTCCGGAACCGAACGAGCGGGTGGCGCCCTTGCGGTGGACGAGCAGCTTCTCCTTTTTGCCGTCTAACTCGTATGCCTCGATTTTGGCGATGTTGTGAGCGACATCATAGACTATCTCCATCCCTAGATCTTTGGGACTTTTTCCAAAGATACGTGAGAAGCCCTCTCGCACCCGATGGGTTATGACCTGGCGATTGGCAAAGGCGTTGTTGGCGGCGCAGGCCATGGCGCCGTGGTAGTCCTGACCTTCAACAGAGGTGTAGGGAGCGCAGGCTAACTCCTTATCCTCGGTGAAGAGTCCGTATTTGGGCATCACCCGGTTGAACTCGAAGAGGTAATCGGTTGCCACCTGGTGACCGAAACCGCGGGAGCCGCAATGAATCATGACCGTAATCTGGTTAGGCTTGTCGAACCCCAACACTCTCGCCTTTTCACCGTCGTAGATATTCTCCGGTTTGACGACTTGAAGTTCCAGATAGTGGTTGCCGCTCCCCAGTGTTCCCAGCTGATTCATACCCCGCTGGAAGGCTTTCTTGCTCACCTTCTCCGGTTTGGCGCCCGGCAACTTTCCGCCCTGCTCGATTCGGCCCAAATCTTCCGGCTCACCGTAACCGTTCTCTACACACCAGCCGGCGCCGTTGACCATCAGCTCTCTGAATTTCTCGTTGGTGAGACGAACAAAGCCCTTGGCTCCCACCCCCGCGGGAATGATGCGGAAAAGCAGATCTAAAAGCTCTCTTTTTTTGGGTTCAACCTCCTCCAAGGTGAGATCGGTTTTGAGTAGACGCACCCCACAGTTGATGTCGAAGCCGATCCCTCCCGGGGAGATTACCCCCTCCTCCAGGCTGAAAGCGGCCACTCCGCCGATAGGGAACCCGTATCCCCAGTGACCGTCCGGCATGCAGAAAGCATATTTCCGGATTCCCGGAAGCTTGGCGACATTAGTCACCTGCTCGAAGACCCCCTCATCCATGCTCTCAATCAGGCTCTGAGAGCCGTAAATGCGCGCTGGAACCCGCATTCCCTCTTTTTCAGTTGTGGGGATTTCCCATATATGATCGCTGATTTTTATCTTCTTCATGAGTCCTCTCCTTTTGAGAATTCAACGACTGTCCTTGCAGAATCTAAACAGTCGAACTCAGTCAAAGTCTATCTCTTCCCGTCGTTTCAGAGAACTGAGCTCTCTTCTCACTGCTTGCTTGAAGCCTTCACTCACAAATCCAGCACCACTCTGGCGTAATATCCATCTTTTCTCTTCTTCACCTGAAACTGATGATAGGTCACGGCCTTCACATCGGTCTTGAGTACGTGTCTTTCTGAGTCTATCTTCTCCCCGGAGACCTTCCCAGAAAGCCTGAACTCATTCCCAGCTTCGATTCTCAAATCAAATTCACTATAAAAGCTTCTCTCAGTATCCTTCAAATATATGATCTCCGAGAGAAAAAGATACAAGAGCTCATCCAAAGTTTCGGTCTCAATCTCGATCGCAAAAGATTTCTCTGGTTCCACTTTCGACAAATCGGTCATAACCTCGAAGGTCGCTTTAGCACAGGAACAAAAAAGCTCCTCCAGACTAGCTCCCCAGGCTTCGAAAGCCTGGTCAGCGGGGGCAATCTCGTCAATATACCTGTATCCGGGTTTCATTTTGCCACGGTGTCAGCGATGGGGTCATCAAATTCGAGTTTTGACATCGCCAGTTAACCAACCTTGAAAACTCTTTTTGAGCAATCGTCTCTACGAATGGCAATTCATTAACTACAATTCAAGCAGCCCGGTTCCGGCGGCAACCGCCAGGGTGACTCCCCAGATCTTGTCTGCTCCGGCGCTCTTGAGGGTGCGAGCGCACTCCGACATGGTCGCCCCCGTCGTCAAAACATCGTCGACCAAGAGCAGAGCTCTGCCCTCCAAATCGACCTTTCCGGTGAGCCTGAAAGCGCCTTTGACGTTTTTCTGCCTTTCTTCCCGCGACAGGCCGGTTTGACTTCTCGTATTCCTCTTCCTGATTACGGAATCGGACAGAACCGGGATCCCCAGCTTTTCGGAGAGTTGATCGGCAACGGCTTGGCTCTGATTGAATCCCCTCTCCCTCAACTTCCTCTTGTGAAGTGGCACCGGGACTATGAAACCCGCTCTTGGAAGCTTTACCGACTCCAGTAAGGTTTCGCCCAACACCTCCGAGAGGAAAGATCCCAGCCTCCTTTTGCGCTTATACTTAAAATTCTCGATCAGAGCTTCGGTCTCCTCACCGTAGACTCCCAGGGAGAAGACCGCCTCCAGGGCGTGGTCGGATCCTTCGCATTCACAACCATCCGACAGGGATGGCAACTGCCTCTTACAGGAGGGGCAGCAGGGTCCCAGCAACCGCTTTTTCTCTCGAAATTTGAGCATACAATTCCGACACATAAGTTCACGACCGGAACTCAGAGTTGCCTGACAAACAGGACATCGCTGGGGATAGATGAAATCCAGTATGTCCCAGCAGAAGTCCGTCATAGTCTTAGTGGTCATCCGAACCTCAAGCTCGTTGTGGGAAATCAAAAGCTCTCCCCTAAGGTTTTTGGCGGGGTTGTTCTGTCCGCCTCCTCAGGAGTTGCCAGAGAACAAGAGAGATTATCAGTATGGGAACGATCAGAGCCTGATTGGTGGAGAAGGAGACTCCCTGAATGCGGACGAAAACCATGCTCTCCTCGTAATACCTGAAGAAGTCGATTACAAAACGACCCAGAGAGTAGAAGACGACCATGAGTAAGAAAATCTGCCCCTCGAACCTCTTCTTTCTTTCAGAAAGCAGAAGGAGGGCAAATATCAAAAAGCCCATCGCGGAGGCGAAGAGTTGAGCGGGCCAGATATGTTGGTGGGGAAAAACATAACCAGCGAAGCTATCGGCGGGGAAGACCACGCCCAGAGAGGAATTGGTGGGCTTGCCGAAACAGCAGCCGTTCAAGAAACAGCCGATGCGAGTGATCCCCACCCCCAGCGCAAATGTGGGAGCGACCATGTCCGCAATCCGCCACAGCTTGGCCCTTCTCCAGGAGAGGAAGGCGATCCCACCAAGAACCGACAGAACAACTCCCCCCATCATCGAAAGCCCCCCCATCCCGAATTTGCCGTCCCCCTGAAGGGGGTTGAAGATGTCCCACCAGTTACCTTGAAATTCTTCGACATGATAGATCACATAAAACAGTCGCGAGCCCAA
>LIZU01000086.1 GCA_001302725.1 candidate division Zixibacteria bacterium DG_27 | reverse complement strand
ATCCAGCGCCTCACCCCGGAGGACTGGGTTTGCCGGTAACGACGGTTGAGATTCGGAATTATCCCCTCGAAGGTGGTGTAATGTTCCCAGAGCGCTTTCCCCTCCCGCATCTGGTAGGAGATTTTCATCTCCTCTTTGCCCGAACCGTAAAGAAGGATTCTCTGAATTCCCTCCGGGAGTTTCCTCCAGGGGAGGTTCAGGGAGAAATTGTAGTGCTCTGCCAGAGATTGGAGTATCTGGTCGAACCAGCCTCCACGGGGTATTCCCCAGGAGGCGATGGCCCCGCGGTTTATGGGCTTGTCCTTGTCCGGGATGACCAAATCGGGGTGGACCTCCATCTTCGTTCCCAGGCCATCGCAGGAGGGGCAGGCCCCGAAGGGGGAGTTGAAGGAGAACATTCTGGGTTCCGGCTCCTCATAACTTATCCCGCAATGTTGACAGGCATAGTGCTCTGAGAAAAGCATCTCCCTTTTACCGGCAACATCGACCAGAACCTGCCCGGAGCCAAGTTTCAAGGCAATCTCTAATGAATCTGCAAGCCGGGTCTTCACCTTGGGTTTGTTGATCAGGCGGTCGACCACCACCTCGATATTGTGCTTTTTCTTCTTGTCCAGATTTATGGGGCCCTCCAGCTCCAGAACGTTTCCGTCGACGCGGACGCGGACGAAACCCTCCCTTTTGACCTGCTCGAAAAGCTCCTTATACTCCCCCTTGCGCCCCCTCACCAGAGGCGCAAGAACCTGCAGTCTGGCTCCAGGCCTGGTTTCCACAACGCTGTCGACGATCTGCTCCACGGTCTGCTGGGAGATGGGACGTCCACACTTCCAACAGTGCGGCTCTCCCACCCGGGCAAAAAGCAGGCGGAGGTAGTCGTAGATCTCGGTGACGGTCCCCACAGTGGAACGGGGATTCTTGGCGGCGGCGCGCTGTTCGATGGAGATGGCCGGGGAGAGCCCCTCGATGAAATCGACATCCGGCTTCTCCATCAAACCGAGGAACTGGCGGGCGTAGGCGGAGAGAGACTCCACGTAACGCCTCTGGCCCTCGGCATAAAGAGTGTCGAAGGCCAGGGAAGACTTTCCACTCCCGGAAAGGCCGGTTATCACCACCAGCTTGTTCCTGGGGATGGTGACGTCGATATTCTTGAGATTGTGCTCCCTGGCGCCCTTTATGTGGATATTATCAGCCGACTTACTCATACAAACAGGGAGATATCAGTTGTGTTAATTCATAGCTTAACTAGCTGAGTTGGATCTCAGGCAAACTACTAATATAATAGCCTGAAGGGTGATTTCAAGGATTAAAAGCGGAAATCTTTTTGGTGACGTTTAGCTGTGGGGCGGGAAAAGGAGGACAGTCTGAAGTGGGAAGAACTCGTGCCTGAAGTTCTCCTTCCGAACCATCTTAAGGGTTGGACTCCTCGTAGACCTTGATGCGATTCAGGGCCCTTGACAGGGCGGCCTGAGCTCGGGCAACGTCGATCTCCTGGCTTTTCGTCTGCAGCCTCTCTTTGGCTCTCTCTAAAGCCTGCCGGGCGCGCTCAACATCGATCTTCTCCCTGGGCTCGACCGTGTCCGCCAAAATGGTGGCGACATTGTTGGAGACTTCCAGAAAGCCTCCGGAGAGAGAGAAGACCGACTCTTTCCCCCTCTTGTCCTTGACGGTGAGCTTGCCGGGTACCAAGGCGGTGATCAGAGGGGCATGGTCAGTCAATACTCCCAGATACCCCTCGCTGCCGGGAGCGACGAGGGAGATGACCTCGTCCTCGAAAACTACCTCTTCCGGGGTTACGATAGTCAAAGTATACATCGCCATTCGGGCACCTCGATTTTCTCAGCTCGACATCTGGTCGGACTCCCTTGAGGAATATGGACCCTGGTGTAGTATATTAGCCTTCAACGTTTGCGTCAAGCTCGTTCCCACCCGAACAGAGCCGATCACACCGTTGCGGGGGCGTATCACAGCTTCAGCTTGTCTGCGATAAAACGATCACGACCACCAGTGCCGATAAGAGAAAGACCCACAGTGCAATTGCGATACGGGTCGCTTTCTTGGCTCTGTCTGCTTCCCACCAGGTCCTGGGGCGAATTCCCTGGAGCATGAAGGTTGTTACTCCGGACAGGTTTATGCAAATCAGGTTGGTGAGAAACAAAAGCATCGCCCCCAGCGACATCAACCAGTAACCGGACCCGAGCAGTAGCCCGAACGTCACCAGAGGGGGAAGCAGCGCCACTGCTACCATTACACCGATGAGCGCACTGGCGACGCCGCGTCGAAAAGCCAAGGCACCTGCACTACCGGAAGCAAGGGCCAGGGCAATGTCTCCGAAGCCCACCCTGGTCCTGGCCAAAAATTCAGGGATATCAGGATCGACGGTAAGGACATAACCCAAGGGAACCGAGAGGGTGGCGACTGTAAGTGTTCCCACCGCAATCGCCTTCAGGGCTCTGCGGGCCAAGTCCATATCCCCCAGAGTGGTGGCAAGGGATAAGGCCACGTTGGGACCCAGCACCGGTGCAATGACCATTGCACCGATTATGATGGCCACGTTGTTACGCAAAATGCCAACCGCAGCAACGATAGTGGACAGGGCGATCAGAATGACAAATTCCTTTGAGGGTTTTGCACGGTCCGCTATCCCTGTGTATAGTTCGTGCCGACTGACCCCGGCCACCCTGGGTTCAGCACCCTTCTGGGGCTGGACCTCTGCATGTTTGGGCAGTTTCTCTTCTGGTGGTTCCGGTCGGGGAATGGAGGCCTCCACGGAGAGCAGAATCACCTTGAAGCCCTCTACGGTCGAATAACGTTTCTCTAAAAGGTCAAGCACCGGCTCGGTTTTGTCCGCCGAGAGAAGTACTCTCACGAGAACTTTGCGGTCTGACAGGTGGTGCTGCCAGAGGTTTGACACCTCGTGTTCCTTCAGTAGCTCCTGTACTTCCTTGCCGCTTTCTTCGGGAAGGACGATTTCAATCAAACGAAGTGCCATCTAAGCCTCTGCGCTGAGTCCCCAAGGGCATACAGGTTGCGCATCGAATAACCCCGGTCCGGTCAAGTTAGGGAGTATGTTTGAGGGTTGTCCAACGAATCCAAGCGAGAAAGGGGAGCCATACAAGTACGAGGGGGAACGTCCTCGACAACTTTTTATTCACTCTTGCGGCCTCTGGTGGTGACCTTGGCGACGATGTATCCAACGATGAAGCCGATGAGCAAAGTCACAACCAGAAGGATGATGCGCGACATCGTCAGTTGCCAGAAGTACAATCTCAATGTCACCACTTGGGTGTTTTGCAGCAGTATTATCAGAAACAGGGCCGCTATGATGAGAATGATGACGGTTTTGGGCTTCATCAGGATTCCTCCCAGATCAGTTCTGATCCACCTTTATAGCCATCTTTTTTTTCTGAAATAGAACACCATGAAGACTGCAATGACAGCCATGATGAGCAAAACCACGAAGTAGCCCCAGTGCCATTCAAGTTCCGGCATGAACTTGAAGTTCATTCCATAGATACCCGCTATGAAGGTCAAGGGAATGAATATCGTAGCAATGATGGTCAGCACTTTCATGACCACGTTCATTCGATTGCTGATACTTGAGAGGTAGGTGTCAAGCATTCCGGAGACCAGGTCCCGAAATGACTCCACGTTGTCCATAACCTGAATGGTGTGATCGTACACGTCTCGGAGGTATATGCCCGTTGATCTATGGATGAGCGACGATTCTCCTCTCTCCAGCCCGCTGATTACCTCTCTTAGGGGCCAGACCGACTTGCGCAAGAACACCATCTCTCTTTTTAGAATGTGAATTTGTTGCAGGGTTGCTTCCTTAGGATTGGTCACCAACTCCTCTTCCAGATCTTCTATATTCTCTCCCAACTTCTCCAGGATGATGAAATAATTATCGACAATTGCGTCTATCAGGGCATAGGCAAGATAGTCAGCGCCCGCCTTTCGAATGCGACCTTTTCCATCTCTAATTCTGGCTCTGATGTGATCAAAGACATCCCCTTCGCTCTCCTGAAACGAAATGATGAAATTCGAACCCAGAACTATGCTCACCTGTTCCGCCTGTATTTCACTCACTTTTTCATGGTAGTGAAGCATTTTCAAAACGATGAAGATGTAATCCTTGGAGTCCTCCATTTTGGGACGCTGGCCGGTGTTGACAATGTCCTCCAAAACCAGAGGGTGGATGTCGAAATGCTTTCCAATTTTCTCGATTACCTCCACCTGGTGGAGGCCATCTATGTTTATCCACGTCACCGTGGGCTTGTCCTTGAAGGGAAAACATTCCTCAATGGTCTTGGCTTCCTTTTCTTGAAATTGGGCCTCGTCGTAGTCAATGATTCTGATTCTCGTCTTCTCGACCTTTCTCTCCCCGACGTGAATCAGAGTCCCCGGGATATGGCCAATCTTTTCTGAGGTCCTTTTGATGAATCTGAGCATCGCAGTTCAAGTTGTGCTGATTAACGTGGCGAAGGAGCTCTCGGGCGCAAAAGAGGTTCGTCGCTTGGTGTGCTGGTGCGAGTTCTCGGCTGCCACCTCATCCACTACCATATTCGCAAACACTACCGAAAATGGTCCTGGAAATCAACCCCTTTTGCCTAGGTGGCTTTCATCAGAGCTCGGTCAGGTCGGTGAGCCCCCCGAGGCCTCAGCCTGACAGCAAGGCTCTAACGGCTACCACCTGCTATAACGTCTCTGACTGAAACCTCTGTCTCTGTCGCCGCCTCTTTTCGGCCTGGCCTCGTCGACTCGGATGCTGCGGTCGTCGACCTGGCTACCGTCTAAGGCTTCCTTGGCTTTTTCGGCTGCCTCCACGGTCTCCATCTCCACAAACCCGAAGCCTCTCCCCTCGATGATGTTGACGGAGCTCACGGTTCCATGTTGGGAGAAGAGCTCCCGCAGTTTTTCCTCGTCGGTCTGGTAGTTGAGGTTTCCGACATAGAGCTTGCTGGTTTTCATTCGCTCTTTGCTCCTGCTCGCCGGGGCCGGTCGGCCTCCGGCTCAAAAGTGATTTTCGCCCACCTTATGCCACCCCTCAACGACTGTTCCTCGCACTTAGGAGGGGACCGAAGAGAAAGGCGTCGGGAGACCCGGGCGAATTTCAGGTCTGGCCCGGATAACTAATATGCTCGTTTCTTCACGGGATTAAAGGAAAGGCGACCTCACGGATAGGATTGAACTTTCAGTTTTCACGAGCACAATATATTAAGACTCTCCTCAAAAGCAACTTTTTTTTTGAGTCTTTTTTTCAACCGCCAGTGTTCGCTTTTTCTGTTGCCGTAACCTTCCTGAGGTTTTCCATTCCCCGGTGGACATGTTCCGATTTATTGCAGCATAGCCCGTAAAGGATTTCGTGGAATGGCCATCGGCGGTTGTAGAATTCCAATCTCCTAAGAAAAGTATCGTCAATTTGACCCTGATAATTACTCATGACCTCCAGGAGAAAGTCATCTCCGTAATCGAACTGGAAATCGTAGGCGGGGTCGCCAATCCTGGCATCGCCGAAATCGATGATTCCACTGATGCTTTTCCTCTCCCGCTCGAATAGAATGTGCTCCGGGCTTAGGTCTCCGTGAAGTAAAACCGGCTGAAACTGGAAGTTCTCTTCGAAACTTAAGAAGTTCTCAAAGAGCTCGGTGGTCCACCGTTGCTCAGATCTGTCAAGTAGGGTGAAGGCTTTCTGCTCCATGTCCCTGTAGAAGTCTGTCCATCTCTCTCTGTCTGGCGCTGAAGGAACTCCTAATTTTCTCGCCCTTTCAATTGGGAAGTTGTGCAATTGCGATAGGAACTGTGACAACTGGGACGCCAGATCCTTACTCACACTCTTTGTGCATACCTGCCTGAAGAGATTCTCCGTCAGAGGGACACCTTCAATCATCCTGTAGCCGACGAATAGCTGCCGGAATTGCTCGCAGCCGTAAGAAACGAACTCGAATCTCGGGATTGGAATGCCTGCAGTTTCAACGAATCCGCACCGTGTTGATGCTTAGGAAACAGAAAGACGAACTCTCCGTTGACGAGATAGGCATAAGTGTCCCACCCTTCCGGACTATGCTCCAGAGCTTCATAGAGCGATTGGATGCGCTCAATGGTTATTTCCGAAAAGGACTTTGATATGACAGCTCTGCAGAGGTCGGGGTTCATTTGCGCCTTCTCGGAGACCGGGAGAGGGTTTTGCAGTCAGTTAGGTTTTAATCCCTGCTCCAATTGCTCTCTGGAAGCCTGAAGGCCATACGGCTCGTATGAGTTTCCGCTACGTTTTCACCGGGGATTGACACCAGCGGAGGAGCTGATGTGGAAGCGGAGTTCAGGGCTTCAGTCCCGCCAGCCACCCCTCTTTTTTCTCGCCCTCCAGCTTGAAAAACCTGCCCTCGGCTTCGGCGGCCAAACTGCCGTCGGGGAGTATGGCTCTGGAGGTTGCGAGGATCAAACCTCCCCTTTCTCCGGCATATTTCCCCTCCAGCCTAATCTTCTGTCCGGTCTTAACCGGTTTTTTGAACTTCACCCTTATCTCCACCGTGGCCACCAGGATCTTTTTCCCGAAGATAGCCTTGGCCATGACCTCGTCCAGAAGGGCGGTCAAAATGCCGCCGTGCAAGATCTCCTTGTAACCCTCGAAGCGGGACTCAGCGGTGTATTCCGTTCTGGCGACCTCACCATCGTAAGTGAAAGGGAGGTTCATTCCGATTTCGTTTTTGTCTCCGCAGACGAGACAATTCTCATATTTCCAGAGCTCGGCCATATTCCTCTCCCGCGGACAAAGAAAAGACATCCCTCAAGAAATGATTATAGCAGCGACCTGTCAACGTTTAAGGACGGGCGGGACGGCGGTAATAGGGTTTCGCCAGATGGAAGGAGAGGTGCTCCAGCTCGATGGCCATGTTCTCGGTGCGCAGGAAGACCTCCTCCGGGACTTTCAGGTTAGTGGGGGCGAAGCTCAGAATCGCCTTTACCCCGGCTTCGACCACCTCGTCGACGACCGCCTGGGCGGAGCCAGCCGGAACCGCCACGATGACCATCTGAATACCGTTCTTTCGCAGAAGGGGCTTGAGCTCCTTGACGTCGGAGATGAGAATCCCCTTGTGGAGAGAGCCGATCTTGCGCTGGTCGTTGTCGAAGGCCAGTCTTATATGGAAACCCTGTTTTTGAAACTCCTTGTAGCCGATCAGGGCGGAGCCGATGTTGCCGACGCCGACGATGGCGACATTCCAGGTGCGATTTATCCCCAAGATTTCGGCGATCTTGTCTTTCAGCTCCCTCACCGGATAACCCAGTCCCCGGGTGCCGAAGCTTCCGAAGAAGGAGAGATCTTTTCTGACCTGTGCCGGAGTCAGCTTCTCTCTTTTCCCCAACTCTTTGGAGCAAACGGTCTGGTGTCCGCTCTTCTCCAGGGCGGCCAAGCTGCGGTAGTAGAGGGAGAGACGGTGGATGGTTGAGTCCGAAATCCTCTTGCTCTTGTACATAAGCGGGCTGTGAAGCTCAGTTTGTGAACTGTTTCACAATTGCACCAAAATAAAAAGTGCCTACACGGCTTGTCAAGCAAAAAAGTCTTCTTTTAAGGTCAGAGATCGCAGCCGCTCCTTACGCCATCGACCGCTCTTTTTCCTCGGTCAGCTTCTCCCCGTTGGTATCGGGCTCAAAAGAGAGCTTGTCCTCTGCCTCCGCTTTTTCGACGATTATGTGGGAGTTGCTGGGGATCTCACCCTTCAGGATCTCCTCTGCCAGGGGATCCTCCAGATACTTTTGCAGGGCTCTCTTTAAGGGTCTGGCTCCGAAGTTGGGGTCGTAACCTTTCTCCGAGAGGAACTCCCTCGCGGATTCGGTCAGGCTGAAGGTGATCTGTTTCTCCTTGAGCCGCTTGACGATATCCTCCAGCAGAATGTCGATGATCTGCTTGACCTCCTCTCTCCCCAGGGCCCTGAAGATGATGGTCTCATCAATGCGATTCAAGAGTTCCGGGTTGAAGGTCCTCTTCAGAACCTCCATGATCTTGGATTTCATCTGGTCGTAGGTTGAGTCGGCACTCTGCTTGACGAAGCCCATCCCCTTGATCCCCCCGATGTCCCTGGTTCCCATATTGGAGGTCATAATCACCACGGTGTTTCTGAAATCGACTCGCCGCCCGAAGCTGTCGGTCAACTGCCCCTCGTCCAGCATCTGCAACAGGATATTGAAGACCTCCGGATGGGCCTTCTCGATCTCGTCCAGCAAGACCACTGAATAGGGCTTGCGGCGAACCTTCTCGGTCAGCTGGCCGCCCTCCTCGTAGCCGACATATCCAGGAGGAGCTCCGATCAGGCGGGAGACTGAGAATTTCTCCATATATTCGGACATGTCGATTCTCGCCAGGCTCTCTTCGTCCTCGAACAAAAAGGCGGCCAAGGCCTTGCCCAGCTCGGTCTTTCCGACTCCGGTCGGTCCCAGAAAGATGAAGGAGCCGATCGGTCGGCCGGGGTCTTTAAGGCCGGCGCGAGTCCGGCGGATTGCCTTGGAGATGGCAGCGATGGCCTCCGCCTGACCCACCACCCTCTTGTTCAGCTCTTCCTCCATTCGCAGGAGTTTTTTGGACTCTGCCTCCTCCAGTTTGAAGAGGGGAATGCCGGTCATCTTCGAGATCACGGTGGCGATCTCATCGGCCGCGATCTCCACTCGCTCCTCGTCCCTTCTCGCCTCCCACTGCCTCCTCTTCTGCTCCAGATCGGTCCTCTTGAACTTCAAC
>LIZU01000085.1 GCA_001302725.1 candidate division Zixibacteria bacterium DG_27 | reverse complement strand
TCTTGCTTCTGCCTCTTTTTTTGCCTCCATCTGTATTCGGCGAGGACAATGAGATCGACACTGCGGTGGCGGAGGCGTTGAAGTGCATAAAGATGACGCCTCGGGACCTGTCCTTCCGGAACGATTATCTGGAGGTAGACCCCTTCAGACTGGAAGTTGTCGACCATCTGATGAAGAATCCGTTGAAGATGATTCCGTACTCCCGGGAGCTGTCGTTGTCCCTGTGGGAATCGTCGGATGCTGCCAGTCTGCTCAGAATCGCCGCCCGGGAAATTTCAATTGTTGACACCACCCAGGGGGAGATAGTCGATATAATAAGCCAATGCCAGTCCGGGTGTGACCCTGAAGAAGTGACTGCAATCCTGTTTCGACAGCAGCCGAAGGACCGTTTCTGGAAAAGGAGACACAAGGAGTTCGTAAGAGATCTCAAAGGATTGCCTCCCAAGTTAAGAGAGGGTCTGGTCACTTTTCTCGATGGTATCAACCTTTTACATCTGGCCTCGGGACTGACCTTCGAGGCTCTCAGTCAGGTGGAATATGATTCCCTCCGTTACGGCATGGCCTTGCTTCTGAGCGAGGATGAATTCAACGAATTCAAAACTGTTGAAGAGCTCGACAGCTTGGAGAAATTGGGAGAGAAATGGGCTGAGAACATCATTCACCTAGCTCTAAAAATAGAAATCTCATCGGCGTTCAGTTGCGCATTCGCCGGGATTGAGAAAATCGAAGAGGGAATCGAGCAATTTCGAAAGCTGCCACCTGAAGAGTTTGAAAAGGCGAAAAAGAAAGATGGCTTCCTGTTCCGGTCGTTGACGCCTCTGGGACTGGTTGTGATTGGTGATCACGCCCCCCAGAGCTATTCAGGTGAGATCCTATTCGGACTCGATATGGGGGGAGATGACTGCTATAGTCTGAGATTCAAACGGGACCGAAACGTCACCATCATTATTGATTTAAGTGGTAACGACATCTACAGAGTTGACAAGGATAGCAATTACGTCTATACCGGATATTCGAGGGAGTTAATTCCAAAACCGGTGGGGATCTGTGGATACGAATTCATCTACGATGAAGAGGGCGATGACATTTACCGAAGCTCGAACTTCTCTTTAGGCGCAGGCCTTTTGGGAATCGGCCTCCTGTGGGACAGAAAGGGGAATGACGCCTATTTCGGGGACACCTTTTGCATCGGTGCCGGCTGTTTTGGAGTTGGCATCCTTCGAGATGACCAGGGAGACGACCACTATAACGGCGCTCTTTTCTCTCAAGGTTTCGGCTTCGTCGGCGGCTTCGGAGCCTTGGTGGACAGCGACGGACATGACACCTACTTCACCGGCAACAAGTACAAAGATGTATTGCGATACCACGACCACTACCTGACTCTGTCTCAAGGTTTCGCTTACGGGATAAGGCCGTTAATTTCGGGTGGAGCCGGGCTGTTGGCGGATTTCGCGGGCAACGACACTTACATCTCCGATATCTTCGGGCAGGGTTCGTCCTACTGGTGGGGTTTCGGGGGCTTGGTCGATTTGTCCGGCAACGACCGCTATCTCTCGTTTCAATATGCTCAAGGCGCGGGAACCCATATGACGGTGGGAATCCTACTTGATGAAAATGGAGACGACATCTATTATTCTAAGGGAGTCTCCCAGGGTTGTGGGCATGATTTAGCCACTGGCCTGCTGTGTGACCTCTCTGGAAATGACAATTACAGCGCCTATGACCTCTCTCAGGCGGCAGGCTCCGCAAACGGTCTAGGGATGTTGCTCGACCTTAAGGGGAATGATGGTTACTACGTGAAGTCTCCTCGGAACACTCAGGGTTATGGTAATCCTCGCCGTGATTATGGTTCTATCGGTATTTTCTTGGATCTCGAGGGCGAGGATCACTATGAGGGAGGTAAAGGCAAAGACGGATCTTACTGGAACTATTCAAAATGGGGCATAGGTATCGACAAGTAGCTCATTACATCGGAGACGAGGTAGCGGAAACCTTTAGGCTTCCATCAGGCATAACCAGCTTTGTTTGAAAGAAACCTGATGACGGAAACTTGGAACGAATACTCTAGGAAACCACTCCACAGTGCAGTTCTTTTCCTGGTTCTTCTAGTCATATCCTCTCCAGTTTTCGGAGGACAAGAGCAACAGGCGGTTCTGGATTCCTTGTGGATCAGAGCCTCCTCCGGGGAACTCAAATATCGAGATCTGGTTGAACCTTCGAAGAAGGCGTTGGCGGAGATGTCGGAACAGTCCATCCCTTACCTGGTGGGGAAGTTGGACACCAGAAGCGCCCGGGAGATGCACACCCTGGTTGACATATTCAAGAGAATAGGACCGACAGCGGTCGGAGCGTTGGTTGAAGCACTGTCCTCTGACAATCACGACGTGGTGCGTTTGGCTTGTCGCTGTTTGGGGCCGATCGAAGATGAGAGGGCGACGCCACCTCTTTTGAACCTGTTCTTCGAGGAGGATTTCAGGGTGCGCTCTGAGGCGGTTAAAGCCGTTGGTGAAATCGGAGACACTATTGCCACCGAGGAGGTCATTCAGATGCTCTCCGACAGCACCGAGACAGTTCGCAAGTCTGCCTCCGTTGCTCTGGGGAAGATCGGGGATAGAAAGGCGATCAAACCGCTCGTAACTGCCCTGGGAGATGAACATTTCAGCGTGAGATACACAGCGGTCAACTCTCTGGGGAGCCTCTCTCCGGAGGCGAATGAAGAACTCCTCCGGGAACTGGAGAATCTGTTACAGAAGAAGCACAGCGAGAGGCTGACGGAGGAGGAGAGTTTACGTCTCTGTTTTGTGACACAAGGTTTAGGAGAAATCAAAGAGAAAAAAGCGGTGGGATTGCTTCAGGAGATGCTGCAGGTGGATGATGACTGGGCTTGTCGAGCCTTTGCGGCAGAAGCTTTGAGCCAGATCGGTGAAATCTCGGCATTGTCTTCACTGAGACAAGCGAAACAGAGTGAGGAGAATCCCTTTGCTTTGACCAAAATCGAGATTGCTATCGAGAAACTAGAAAAGGAGTAGTGAAAACTGAATTCTGGAAACCTGAAGGTTTCCGCTACAACCCTTATGTGAGGCGTTAGCCTTCTATCATCAAGACTAGTTATGGGCTTGAGGGAGAGATTAGAGAGAATCGACCCAGACCCGGGCCTGAGAACCTCTGCGGAGGTTCCAAGACCTTCAGAGAGACGCTTGAGCGATTGTGTCCCAGGCAGAGAAGTACCCACTCCCTACGGTCCTTGCTTTTCAGTTAGATGGGAATATGATCTCGATTACCATCACGGCAGCTTTCAGCTTCAAAAGCTTCTGACCTTATCGGGGAAAGAGGTCGAGACTCTGACCTTTGACCAGAGCTTGTCTGGATTTGATTTTAGGAGAGCAGCTTTCCTCGACGTTGAGACCTCCAGCCTCTCCGGCGGTGTTGGCACTTTCGCGTTTCTGATTGGAGTCGCCTATCTGGAGAATGATAGCTTATATGTGGAGCAATACCTGATGCGGGACTTCATCGAGGAGTCAAATCTTCTCCACCTCCTTTCAGAGAGACTCAGACGCTCATCCTATCTGGTCACGTATAACGGGAAATGCTTTGACACCTCCATCCTGTCGGCTCGCTACATTCTGAATCGCTTGAAATCGCCGTTGGACAGAATCCCCCACTTGGATTTGCTTTTCCCTGCCAGGCGTTTGTGGAAGAGGCGATTCGGAGATTGCTCGTTAACCCATCTGGAGGTGGCGGTTCTAAGTTTCCAAAGAACGGAGGACATTCCCTCCCACCTGATTCCTCAGATCTACTTCGAATACCTGCGGGATGGCAATCCGGAAATACTGGTGCCGGTGTTTAGCCATAACTGTGACGATCTGATCTCCCTTGTAGCTCTGACTGCAACTGCCTGCGATCTTGTCAGAGAAGACCGTCCCCACTTCTTGTATCATCCTCTGGATTTGCTGAGCCTCGGCCGGCATTACTACAGAGTAAGAGACTACGAGAAGACCGCCTCCCTTCTGGAGCAAATTCCTCGAGGAGAATTACGAGCGGAGTTCAAAGAGGAATATCACTGCCTGCTTGGAGACTGCTACAAGAAACTTCACCAGTGGGACAGAGCGGAGGAGGTCTGGTGTGGCTATCTGGAATCCGGTGAGCCTTTCTCCCTACGCTTTCACGTCGAGCTGGCGAAACTGTATGAACACCGTGCTAGGGATTTATCCGGAGCTCAGCAGATGACGTTGAGGGCACTATCAGCACTGGATGAGCTGGCCTCACAATTAGAGACACGATACGTGCGAATCCGCAGAGAGGAGTTGCTGCACCGACTCAATAGGATCGAGCGCAAGCAGTCGAGCATTTCGCCCACGAAGGCTTAGGAAGATATGCGGGCAAGCAAGTCACAGGTCTCCATCCTCAAATGTAAAGACTACCGTCTCGACGATGTCTACGAGGTGGTGAAAAAATCCTTAGACAATCTCGGGGGCCTGGGAAGATTCGTCAAACCCGGCCAGAGGGTTCTGCTTAATCCAAATCTCTTAGCCGCCAAAGGACCGGAGCGGGCGATAACCACTCATCCCATGATTGTGATTGCCGTCGCTCGACAGCTTCAGGAACTTGGATGTGAAGTTTTCATTGGCGATTCCCCCGGAGGTGCCACCCAGGGGGTGAACCGAGTCTGGAATAACACCCAGATGAGCGACGCCGCTGCCGCCGTTGGAGCGACACTCGTCAACTTCGAGACCAGCGGCGTCTACGAAAAGTGGGCCAACGGTAACCTTTATAGATTGTCCAAACCCCTTTTCGATTTCGATCTTGTGATCAGTCTCCCAAAGTTGAAAACCCACGTTCTGACCTTAATGACCGGAGCGATAAAGAACAACTTCGGCGCCGTCCCCGGGGTGCGTAAGGCGGAATATCACAAGAAGTTTCCAAAGGCGGACGATTTTTCAGCTATGCTGGTTGACATTTTCAGTGTGGTTAAACCGACGCTCTATCTGATGGATGCGATTCTGTCCATGGAGGGAGACGGTCCTTCTTCCGGAAAACCGAAGACTCTGGGGTTGCTGTTGGCTTCAACGGATGGGGTGGCAATGGATGCCGTGGCCGCGAGCATAATGGGATTCAAGCCGGGGCAGATTCCAACAACCAAGATCGCGAGTGAGCGAGGACTGGGGACTGATGATTTGAGCCGTATTGAGATAATTGGGGAGCGGCTGTCAGAGGCTAAGGCGAAAGATTTCAAAACCCCCTCTAATAAGTTCTGGAAACTGACGCCGAGATTCATGATAAGACTTATAGAACCCTACTTCTGGGTTCGTCCCGCTATCAATGAAGGGCTATGCACCAATTGTAACACCTGCGTGGAAAATTGCCCGATGAATACAATTTCGGCAGATTCGAAGATTCCCACCTTTGACTACAAGAAGTGTATCAATTGCCTCTGTTGTCACGAGCTCTGCCCCGAGGGCGCAGTCTTTTTGGAGAGAAGCTGGCTGGCGAGAAGGATTGGATCATAAGGCTTCATGATAGGAGATTTACCTTGATAAAATTGGTGGTGCCTCTATATTTCCCTGTTGGTATCTGTATCCGGAGGGCTAGTCCTAACTGGTAAGGCAGCGGACTTGAAATCCGCCTCCCGTAAGGGATTGGGGGTTCGAATCCCTCGCCCTCCGCCAGTTTTTGCTGGCGTTAGCTAGCGGCAAAAACTGTCCCGAGTTTGTCGAGCGGAGTGTCCCAAAATGACACGTCCACAAAAATTCAGATAAGGAGATTTCCCGAAATGGACATTCCACGGATTTTCAACATCGCGGAAAGTGCTCATCGCATACACAATCCGTTCACGCCAGAAAAGCTCGCCACTCTCGGCGCAGCGCTGCGTCTGGAAACAGGGACCCGAGTGCTTGACCTTGGCAGCGGTTCGGGGGAGATGCTGTGCACCTGGGCACGCGATTACGGAGTCATCGGCACCGGCATCGACATGAGCCAGTTGTTTACCGAGCAAGCGAAACTCCGCGCTGAAGAACTTGGTGTCGCCGATCAAGTCAAGTTCATCCATGGCGATGCTACCGGATACGTCTCTGACGAGAAGGTCGGTGTGGCAGCCTGTGTC
>LIZU01000084.1 GCA_001302725.1 candidate division Zixibacteria bacterium DG_27 | reverse complement strand
CCTTCGTGCATCAGGCCGACATAGACTGGACTGTCGACTTCCGGGTGGCGGCTTCTCATTCTCTCGGCAACCCGGCTGGTGGAGGCGTAATTCCGCCTTATTGAAGGCTGTCTTGAGTCAAGTCTGCCTACTAGGTCCTCAACCATAGCCAAGGTTGCTTCACGATCGGCACTGTTTGAAATCATGAACATCCGGGCGTTGTCTGCCTTGCGAATCAAGTCCAAAACCGCATTAAAGCCGTCGATCGCCAGCTCCGGCTTGACCATTACGTCTGCCTCTGTCTGATCACAAAGGTAGACCCAATCGTCGGCAAGGTTGGCTTCGGGAATATCGGCCAAAGTGGTTTTCAATGCCTTGGCGATTTCGATGGCGGTTCTCTTTGAAGCCTCGGTGAACCCAGAGATGTCCGACTCGAAAGTGGTTGACACCGCCTGCTCGGAAACCTGCTCCCGGTTCTCAAGGGCGGTGAGAAGTTCAAGCAGCTCGGCGCGGTCTTTTCTCTCGCTATATTTTTTTAGCGCCCGGATGAAGGAGTGCAGTTCTCTCTGTTGGTTTTCGTCGCCCGGATCGGTGAGCAGCCACTTGAGACGCTGATAATGATGCGACTCTGTCAGAAAGCATCCGGTGGACATATAGAGCGGGTTTGTCTGATAGCGATACCCCCTGGCGGGGGAATCGACCCAGCTCTCCTCGGCGCCCTTCATTCTGTTTCTGTAAGAGATCAGCGACTGGTCGATCAGATCCATCATTCTGGGGAGGTTGTCGGTGCTCAAATAGGGTGAATACAGAGCCGCCTCCATCCAGCCTAGGGCGTTTTTTAGTTCCTCGAGGTTGCCGCCGCGGCCAACTAGGAGGAGTTCGATCCGATCCGATACCGGACTGTGATCGAAGTGTGCGGACAGAAGCAGGACCTCCTGGCGCAGGCGTTCCAGCATCTGGTCGTAGGTGACGACCTTGCCGTCCCTGACGACGCCGATGTCGGTCAGCACGCTCGGAAGGTAGGGCACATAGACCAGCAGGGATCCCGGGACAACCTCCAGCCGAAAGGCGATCCCGACCTCGGAGGCGGTCATATTCTCGAAGGTGGAGGCCACCAGCGGTACGTCTCCTCGCAGCTCTATGATCTCGTAGTTGAGCTGCTCGTCGAGGGTCAGAGGAGGGTTATCGATGAAGCTGGGGAGCTTCTGCTTGCTTGCGATCGACTCCAACTCGGCGGTCTTTTTGTCAAACTCTTTTTTGTATTTTGCTACCGCCCCCGCGGAATCGGTCACTCCATATCTTCTCTTGAGGTAGTCAATGTAACTGGCGATACGTTTCTTTTTGGCCTCCGCCTCGCGCCCCAGAAGTTCCGAATTTGGAACCGCACCAACCGCGTAGGGTTTGATGCTTGTGAGCCGCCACTGGTCAATGCGATCTCTCCAGAAGTTCCTGTCGTCGTCAAGCAGGCTTTCCGCGTAGTCGAAACGGGTCTTCATGGCCAGTGATTTGCGGAAACCCTCCTCCTCTTCGAGGTCTCTCAGAAGCGACAACCAGTAACCGCCGACGCCGCTCCGGAAGCCAAACATGGGGGGGGAATTAAGATAGTGATCGATCTGCTTTCTGTTCCGCTCCAGTCTGCTTTTGACCCTGTTATTGAACTCGGCCAGCTCCTCGGAGCCGTCTTGCAACTCATACACCCGCTGGATCTCACCCCTTATCAAAGTCCTGATGCTATCGACGATCAGTTCATTGATGTACGGGTTTTCAATTCCAACCAAGCCGATGTAAATGGAGTTGCCCAAATCGGTATCCACGCCGCTAAATATGTAATTCCCGCCGAAATCGACTTTGCGCGTTTGGGAGTTTATAAAAAGATCATACAGATTCGAGGTTTCCCCGTCTGCAAAAGCTTCCAGGAAGAGCTCCAGCAGGGATCTCTCGTTGTAGCCGAGTTCAAGGTCGGCCGGCCAGCCATAGATGAGGTAACCCGGATCTGCGCTCTTCTCGCTGGGATAGGAGGTTATCTCCACTCTGCCCAACGGAGCCATCTTGACGGGCGGGAAATCGTAAGCACCGATGCCCATCTGAGGACTGGAGTCGGGACCAGTCTGGCAACGATGGAGGATTTCCGACATTTGTTTCAGGAAAGACTCGATTGGAACCTCGTCAGGAATGGAAACGATCGTCCCCATATTCGCCAGATGATAGTAGTCCCTGTGAAAACGCCACATATCCTGCGGAGCCATCTTCCGCATCGCCGCTGGATCCCCGCCGGAGACATAGGAGAGAGGATGGTTCTCACCATAGACCATTAGGTTCAACGGGTGGATGAAATGGTACCACGGCTTCTCGAAGGCACTGACCATCTCGGTGTAGACGGTCCCCTTCTCCTCGATTGCCAGACTTCCATCCTCCTCCTCGACCACAACGCCAAGGTGGCATACCTCCCTGCGGATCTCTTCATCCGTGAAATCGGGATGTAAGAGCGCTTGCAGCTTCGCCTCAAAGATCTCGAAGAAAGTGTCCTCCCCGGCAGTGGTGTTGAAATGGTAACACGTTCTCGTCTGAGCAGTGTATGCGCTGCTATTGGCGAGCGCCATGTCCTCAAGGGTGGCAACGTAACGGCCGCGATTCCCTTTCCCCAGGAGGAGATGTTCGCAGGCGTGCGGCTCGCCCATGCTTGAGGTTGGAGGCGTCTTGATCCAAAAGAAGGCCTGCGGGACCGATTGAATCTGCAATAGATCGATGATGAATCCATATCTAGCGGAGGCGAAGCGAGCACCCACCGCCCTTCCGGCACCGTTTTCATAGACGTTCAGTACGTTGAAGCCGTGAAGCCTTTCGCCTTCTTGCAGATTTTCCAGAGTGATGTCAGTTGCCGATTGTGCACTGGCAGTGACTATGAGAATGAGAGCCAGACCTATAATTGCAAGTCTCTTTTTCACCGCTTGATCCTTTCTCTAACCGCAACTTCTGTTACTCACTGCATTATATAAATTAATTACGTATCTGCCAACGATTTGATTCAATAACATGAGTCTGTGTCTTGATAGGGAGATCTGAAAGCCCGGCGCAGCGTGAAGTTGCTCTCTGGTCAGGAGGTCAGAGCTGCGCGGGAGACCGGGCAAATCCAGGAGACTGCCGAAATTGGGCAAGACCTAGCGTTACCTGGTTTCTTCGCCGACTATCCAAGTTCGAAACTCGCCCCAGAATTCCGCTGCTACCTGGCAGCAAAGAACGACCTTTCCGCCCAGCTTCGCTAGCCTGGCCCGTGCTTCTTGACCGAGAGGTCAGTCCAGCCAAAGGGATTCCTTGCTGACGTTGTTCCCTCAGAAGGGGAGGTATCCCTCTTTTGACAGCACCGAAGCCTCGTCTGGCCACGTTACAGCCAGCAGTCTGCTTGAACTCTCTGAAAACCCTGGCATGAGACGATCAGATATTGCCTGAGGCTGAGAGAAGTCAGTCTCTGACAACATCTTCAAAAGAAGACATGGCTATGACCTAATTCTGTAACCAGGTCATACCTGATACGTATTACATGTTGGACAACAGAGAATCTAGCAATAGAGATTAAGGAGTAACAGCATGAGACGGATACATCTTGTTGCCCTTTTGGCAACAGCGCTCTTCCAGTGCGCGGCGATACGCGCAGAGCTCGCCGATCCCTTCCTCATTCTGGGCAAGCATTATGAGGCCATCGGTGGCATCGAGCAACTCAAAGCCCAGAGGACCTCACACATGAAAGGGACGGTGGTCATTGAGGGCAGCGGATTGAAGGGCACCTTCGAGGAGTGGAGAGAGATGCCGATCCGGACTCGCCAGGAGATTGACCTTGGAATCATTAAGCAGACCGAGGGTGACAACGGCGAGTTCTCGTGGATAGTCGACCACAACAACAAGCTCCTGATACGCAAGGATGAAAGGAGCGTGAAAGAACGTCAGGTGAGGTTGCTCTTGGCGGAATACGACCACCTGAACCGCGATTCCAAGAATTTCTCAGTCGCCTATGAAGGCACAGATACAGTTGGCGAGGCGACCTGCTACCTCGTGAAGATAACCAACAGCATTAACGATAACATTCTCACCCAGTATATTGACACCTCCAGCTTCCTCCTTCTGAGGTCCGTCGAAGTCTCCCCAGACCAGGAGCAGCACACCAAATATTCAGGCTATCGTGAAGTTGATGGAATAATGATCGCCTTCCAACAGAGGGTGACTGTCTATCCCACCGGGATGGTGCAGAGGATGCAAATAGCGGAGGTGGCTCACAATATCGACATCGATCCCGGGCGGTATGAGCCTCCTGGGGTTGATGTGGAGGATTTCCGTTTCACAAATGGAAAGAGCGCCGAGAACATCCCGTTTCAGTACATCGAGGATCACATCTTTTTGCCGCTCACGGTCGGCGGCAAAACCCGGCTGTGGATTCTGGATTCCGGCGCTGGCGTTAGCTGTTTCGAAAAGAAGTTTGCCGACGAGCTGGGGCTTGAACCACAGGGGCAGATAAAAGGTCAGGGCGCAGGCGGCCTGGTCGACATCTCTCTGGTTACCATGCCAGCCTACAGCATCCCCGGTCTGGAATTTGACGAGCAGACGGTGGCCGTCATCGATATAGAGTGGCTGTTCAGGAGATGGATGGGGCTGGAGGTGGCTGGGATTCTCGGCTACGACTTTTTGTCGCGTTTGGTGACCAAAGTCGACTACGCCAATGAGCTGGTGTCTTTCTATCATCCGCACAGCTTTCAGTATAGCGGTGGTGGTACCATCATCGATGCACCGATTTCGCAGAGCAATATGTTTCACCTTCCATTGACCGTGGATGGCAAATATGGTGGCTTGTGGCACCTCGATATAGGAGCTGGGGGAATGGGCTTCCGCTACCCGTTCGCCGCCGAGCATGGCTTTCTCGATCTTGACGGAGTGCAACGCCTGGGTGCTGGCGCGGGTGGTCGGGTGTATAACTACGTGGTCCAGTTCAAGACTATAGAATTGGCCGGTTACACAATCAACAACCCGCTCATCTCAATGCCGGCGGTGGGAGGGGAGGGGCCCTCCTTCGGCGGGGGGTTAATCGGCCATATCGGCAACGCCCTTCTGCGGCACTTCGTGCTCTATCTCGACTATGGACGCGAGCAGGTAATAGTCGAAAAGGGAGATGACTTCGGCAAGGACTTCCCACGTGACAACAGTGGCATGCAACTGCAGCAGTCAGATAACGGCGAGCTCGAGATCTCTTTCGTTGCAGACGATACCCCCGCCGCCAAAAGCGGATTCAGAGAGGGCGATATCCTGCGCACCGTGAATGGCATCAATGTGGGTCTACTGGACGGTGTGGTCGCCGCCAAGAAGCTGTTGCAAGCAAAGCCGGGCACAAAATACAAGATCACCGTCGATCGCAACGGCCAGATCAAAACCCTGAAGTTGAAGCTGGAAGACCTATTCGACTGAGAGTTGTGACTTGCCAGCCACAGACTATGTTAGACGAGGGTTTATGAGGCTGAGCCATGAGCTGATAGCCGGCAGTCGTGTGTCGCCGTCCGTCGGGGAAAAACTGTGCTGCCCAGTGTATACCTGTAGAGTCATAGTTGTTTTAGCTGGTTTATTTTGTCGCTTTGCAACTGACTGTTCTCATCGAGTTCCGTCGATGATTCCGGAATCAACAGGCATTCTGAATTCTAAACCTGAGAAAGTCTCTGGAGGGCGAGATCGTCCACGTTAGCGAGCCTAAGAAAACTGGCTTGTCGCCCTGACTCTGCCATTCGCCCCGTTAGTTTTCGACGAAGAGCTTACCCGAGCCAAATGGATTCCCTGCTGCTCTTGTTCGCTGCGAAGGGGGGTAGCTCATGCTCAAGGAGGTCGGTGCTCAATTGCCTCCAAAACGACAAACAGTCAAACCCGTCAGCAAAATTCAATTCGGCTTCCACTACTCATCGTTGCGCAGCTGGGTAAGGGTAGGGATGCCCTCAGGTGCTTCGTGTGAGCAGTTTTTTGGCTTGACTAAGTTTCGAGAATTGAGGATATTGGGCTGGCGTTGGGTGGTTAATGCGTCGAGGGGTATGCCTGCAGTACCGAGACGGGCTTTCGTGCGGTGTCGGCCGTAGTCCCGTCATGTCGGCTGTGACAGTCA
>LIZU01000083.1 GCA_001302725.1 candidate division Zixibacteria bacterium DG_27 | reverse complement strand
AGTTCTGTCTTACAGCAATTACAACTTCAGAGAGAATCGCGAGATTTTGGAAAATTGTCTGAACTGCAAATCTTGTCGGGTGATCTGTCCGGCGGGGTGCGACACCGCCGAAGAGGCCACAAAGCGCTGGGCTGAACATCCTCCCAAAATATTATCCCCATGGTTCGGTGCCATGAAACGACCGGAGCTTTTAGAGAGAATCTTCTCCCTTCAAGGGAGATCCCAAAAGCTCTGGGACAACAACTTCTTCCGACCGCTGGTGGAGCTTCTCTCACCCGCCTCCTTCAGATTGCGAAGCGAGGTCAAGCTCCCCAAGTTGGCGGGAGTGAGTCTTCGTAATCGTCATCCCGAGCTGGTGGAGAAACCGCAAGCGGAGCTCGCCTACTTCTATGGTTGCGCTGACGGATCCTTCGACAACCGCACCGGGGAGGCTATCATCTCCACCTTTCAGAAGCTAGGTTTCACGGTGACATTACCGAAGCAAACTTGCTGTGGTCTACCTATGCAGACTTATGGGTTTATGGAGATGCAACAGGAGGTGGCGCGCTTCAATATCGATTCCCTCCTGAGATTTGAGTATATTGCTACCGGCTGTGGCAGCTGTCTTTTGGCTCTTAGAGAATACGATAAGATTTTCGCGGAAGAGGATCCTTATCACCAGAAGGCCCAGGAACTGGCGGGAAGATGTTACGACTTCTCTGAGTTCATCCTCAAAAAGGCAAACCCGCAATCAATTTCAAGTATTTCAGACGGCAAAAGGGTGACCTACCACGATCCCTGTCACCTTCGGGCGGCACAGATCACCGCGGAGCCGCGACAACTCTTGAAAGCCCTATTTGTCGATCGATTCGTGGAAATGGACTACGCCGATCGTTGTTGCGGTTTTGCGGGAACGTATTATTTTTTCCATCCGGAGCAGTCGGAGCGAATCTTCGAGAGAAAGAGGCAAGCCCTAAAAGGCAGCGGCGCTGAAATTGTTGTCTCAAGCTGTCCAACATGTATTTTGCAGTTCAAGAATCAGATGGGGGAGCAGATTGAAGTCCGGCATCCGGCGGAGCTGGTCTCGGAGGTGGTTTGAATGGAGCTAGAACCGAAAAAAGGAATGGTTATCGTTTACACCGGCGATGGTAAGGGAAAGACCACCGCCGCTTTAGGGATGTGCGTCCGTGCCGTCGGACACAATCTGAAAATCTGCATCCTCCAGTTTGTGAAGGGGACCTGGAAGTATGGAGAGCTGGAGGGACTCAAAAAGCTTGGCCCCAACGTGGAGCTGCACGTCGTGGGAAAGGGGTGCGTCGGAATTCTTGGAGACAAGCTCCCCCTCGAAGAACACCGCAAAGAGGCCGAGGCGGCATTAGAGTTGGCCACTGAGAAAATCAATTCCGAAAAATACAACATCGTCATCTTAGATGAAATCAATGTTGCCGTCAAATTGGAACTGATACCGGTTGAAAGGGTGCTTGAGCTGATCGAATCTCGACCGCAGGAGGTCACCTTAGTTCTGACCGGGAGAGCCGCCGATCCTCAAATCGTGAAGGTTGCGGATTTGGTCACCGAGATGTTGGACATTAAACATCCTTACCAACTGGGGGTCCTGGCGATGAAGGGGATAGATTACTAGTTAGCTATTGGTGAGTAGTTAGTGGTGAGTGGTCAGTGGTGATCAGTGAATCCCTATCCGTCAATTTCGATTCAATCTCAAACCACAATAGTAAGCAGGAAGATTGAAGATGAAAGAATACGACATAATCATTGTTGGCGGCGGTCCCGGAGGTCTGACCGCCGGAATGTATGGGGCCCGCTCCGCCCTTAAGACCTTAATCATTGAGCGCTACCTTCCCGGCGGGCAGGTCGCCAATACCGAGCTCATCGAGGATTACCCCGGCTTTGAGTCCATCTCCGGGGCGGAGTTGGCCACCAGAATGTCCGAGCACGCCAAAAAGTTCGGTGCGGAGATAATATCCGAAGACGTCAGTGAGGTTTACTGCGAGAAGAATGACCGCATCGTGGTTACCGATGAGGAGAAATATAAGGCCCCGGTAGTCATAATCGCTACCGGCGGACAGCCCCGAAAGCTGGGAGTTCCTGGAGAAGAGGAATTTGCCGGCAGGGGCGTCTCGTATTGCGCAATCTGTGATGGTGCCTTCTTCAAAGACCAAAAGATCGCCGTAGTTGGAGGAGGTGATGCCGCCGTGGAGGAGGCAAACTTCTTGACCAAGTATGGAAGCAAGGTCTACATCATCCACCGCCGGGACGAACTTCGCGCTCAGAAGATCATTCAAGAGAGAGCTTTCAAGAATGAAAAAATCGAATTTGTCTGGGACAGCGTTGTCGAAAAGGTTAACGGCAAACAGAAAGTGGAATCCCTCACCCTGAAGAACAAAAAAACCGCAGAGGCAAACCAACTCCAGGTCGGCGCGGTCTTTGTCTTCATCGGCTTCGTCCCCAATAGCAAGTTGGTCCGGGAGGGCCTGAATCTGGACCCCAATGGTTACATCCTCACCAACGACAGAATGGAAACGAATATCCCAGGTATCTATGCCGTCGGAGACGTCAGAGCCCAGCTCTGTCGCCAGGTGACCAACGCCGTCGGAGACGGCACCACCGCGGCGGTCGCCGCCGATAAGTATATCGAAAGCCTCCGGGAATAACGGCTGAATAGCCTCTTTCGGAACCGATGGAGCCTCCCGGAACCCTATAGGCCCAGCCCCCTGTTCGCCCTCACCTATTCGCAATCCGACAGCTCTATATCTTTTGATCAACTCCGAACCGATACCCTCCTCCAGCTGCAGACGTGATTCCTTTCACAGCGCACCTCCCTGCTGAAAATCTCTCCACCTTCTTGGAAGCTCAGTCGTTCTATTGTTGATCAATAATTGAGCCTCCAGTTACTCGCCCGTTTACCTTGACGATATAGCAGTTAGCAAGCGGGGCTTTAAAACCAGGAGGAAAACCGCGGCGAACGAGGAAATCCCATGGAGACAGCTGTAGAGTCCGCTTCCTCTCTAGCTGGGGAGGAGACAGCCTCTCAGGGGGGGAAACCGACCATCCTGGTAATTGATGACGAGGAGAGCGTCTGTGGAATCGTCGCCGAGATGCTCGACGACGGCCAGTACGATGTCATCGCCACCGCCAATCCTCACCAGGGTCTAAAGCTCATAGAATCCCGCCCCCTGGAGGTCATCATCACCGATTTGATGATGGGGGAGATAAGCGGGGTGGATATACTCAACGCTGCGAATCGCTCTCAGCCAGACGTAGTTCTCATTCTGATGACCGGCCAACCCACCATTGAGAATGCAGTATCGGTGGTCAAGTCCGGAGCCTTCGAGTACCTGGTCAAACCCTTTACCGCCGAACAGCTCAAGGCCACTGTCGAAGGTGGTCTCTCCAAGCAGAAATTGGAGAGGGAGAACATAAAGCTCCGCGAGATCGTCTCCCTCCACGAGATCTGCGAGAAAATGGGCTCCACCGCTCAGCTAGAGCCACTTTTGGACTTCATCATCGAGACCGCCCTCAAAGAGTTCGAGGCGGATATGGGAGCGATTCTGCTCTACAACCGCAAAAATGGGCGGTTGGAATTGAAAGCCACCAAGGGATTGAGCTCCGAGTTCGTGAACGAGAACCGATGGTTCGGCAAAGATGACGCCTCCCTGTGGATAGAGAATTTCTCCAAGCCCTATCTTTATGATGTCAATTTCTCGGCAGGATCGAAGGTGTTTTTCGGAAATGCCCGGGGGCTTGTTAAGTCCGCGATTTCACAGCCGCTGTTGGCCCGGGGGCAATTCTTCGGGGTCTTGTTTCTCATGCGCACCCACAGCCTCAAACCTTTCACCTTAGGGCAGCTGGCCTCCTTGGCGATTCTGGCCTCCAAAGCCGCCACCGCCATTCAAAACTCCAGGCTCTATGAGGACCTGCAGGAGACCTACCTTGCTACCATTATGGCGCTGGCGAACTCCATCGAGGCTCGAGACAAGTACACCCGGGGACACACTGAGAGGGGATGGAGTTTCGCAACCGCCATCGCAAGCCAGTTGGGTTGGCCGCCGGAGAAGAAGCTGGAACTTCGCATGGGAGCGATTCTTCACGACGTAGGCAAAATAGCGGTTCCAGACAGAATCCTCAACAAGCATGGTCTGTTGACCTCCGAGGAGTTCGAGGTCATGAAGAGACATCCGGTTCGGGGGGCCAAAATCGTCGAGGGAATCCCGTTTCTGGAACCTGCACTCCCCTATATTCTATATCATCACGAAAGATACGACGGCAAAGGCTACCCTTACGGCCTGAAAGGGGAGGAGGTACCTATACAGGGAAGGCTGTTGGCGGTGGCGGACACTCTGGATGCGGTCAGCTCTGATAGACCTTATCGTAAGGCGAGGAAATTCTCGGAGGCGGTGGAAGAGGTGATCCGCTGCTCCCAAACCCAACTCGATCCCAGCATCGTCGAAGCCTGTAAAAGTGCATTTAAATAAGTCGACCAGAAGCTCGTAAGTCACCTTCCCCTAACTCCACGGCCCGGAATGGAAACCGCCTTCTGTCTGGTCAGCTTCTGAGCACCCCTTCCTGAAGAGACATCAAAAACCTCTTTTCAATTCCAGTTTTTCCCCTATATTCAAAACATGAGAGTTGTCGCGATTCTCCCGGTGCAACGCTTCCTGCCTGTGCTTGGTTTTCTGCTTGCAACCTCGGTGAACCCTTCGCAGAAAGCCTTTGGGTTGGATGAACGTTATCACACCTACCAGGAGGTAATACTCGAACTGGACTCTCTCCATAACACTTTCCCGGAGATTACCCGCCTCGATTCTATCGGACACACCACTCGAGACAGTCTGGCGATCTGGTGCCTGAAGATCTCAGACAACCCTCTTCTGGAGGAGGACGAACCTGCAATCCTGCTTCTAGGAAACCAGCACGCCGACGAGGTTTTGGGGGTGGAGATCTTGATGTGGATGTTGAGTGAGCTTCTTTGCCGCTACCGAACTCACGATGTCCGGGCCACCAGCTGGATAGAGGATCTGGAGATCTATGTTGTCCCGATGTGGAACGCCGAAGGTCACACCGCCGTGGAGGCGGGATTGACCTGGTGGCGCAAGAATAAGAGAGACAACAACGAAAATCACCTCTTCGATTACTACGATGGAGTGGATCTGAATCGCAATTTCTCCCTCGGCTGGGAGCAGGGCGATTCCATCCCCGATAGCTTCTTCTACCGTGGCCCGGCGCCTTTCTCCGAGGCCGAGACTCAGGCGGTCAGGGATTTGTCCCGGCAAAAGAGATTCATCATAACCGTCGACTATCACAGCCCCACCTATGGACGCCCGGAGGTGATCTATTTCCCCTGGATTCGTTCCGAGAGGGGGGGATATGCTCCCGACAGATGGGTGATAGAGAGGATTGCATACAACATGGCCTCGCGCATCACAAAAGACAGCGGCATCGGTCACTACGACTGGATAAACGGGGGAGCGGGCAACGGTTATCATCGAACCTGGCAGTATGAAAAGTTCGCGGCCGTGGCCTTCACGGTTGAGGTCTCGGATACCACTATCCAGGACCCGGATATGGTGGATGGTATCTGTCGGCGGAACCTCCCCGGCATCTACTACCTTTTCGACCGTGCCGCGGGACCAGGCCTGACCGGCCTCGTTACCGATGCTCTCACCTCCCAGCCCTTGGAGGCGGAGGTGATAATCGAAGAGGCTTACAATCCCAACATCGCGGCTCGGACCAGCGACCCCGTTTTCGGTCGCTATCGTCGCCTCCTTCAACCCGGCGTCTACAGCTTGCGGGTTGAGAAGGAGTCGTATCATACCCGGAGCTTCACCCACATCATCGTCAGGGATGGTGAGTGGACGGAGCTTGCCGTTGAACTTGAACCTGAGATCACCTCCTCGCCGGAGATCGTTTCTCTGTCGAGGGGTTTCTATCTGGAACAGAACCACCCCAATCCCTTCAACCAGAGAACCGTGATCACCTACCATGTGCCGACAAGCGGCGCCGTCAAACTGGAGATATTCGACCTCTCAGGGAGAAGAGTCGCCAGCTTTCTGGAGCCGGTCGAGGAGATGGGATCTCACTCCATCATCTGGGAGGCCTCGGGAGCCTCCTCCGGCATCTACTTGTATAAGCTGACCACCGCGG
>LIZU01000082.1 GCA_001302725.1 candidate division Zixibacteria bacterium DG_27 | reverse complement strand
ATTATAGTGAGGACCTTCATCACCTCGTTGGTGCGCTGCGAGAGAGTGGAAAAATAGACCTCCAGAAAGGTGTTCAGAAGCTCCCGGTAGCTGTCGGCCTGATCCTCTATCCGGGAGAGGTGGTCGTAAACGTCACGGAAGTAAATCCCGGCCTTCTCCGAGATCAGCTCCGAAGGCTGACGAGAAAGACGTGCCAGCATCGCCCGCTGCGGGGCAACAATCTGCTTCAATTCAACGATATCCTCGCGGAGGTCAAAGATCCCTCTCAAGGTCTCCCGGGGAGGGTCACCAAACACATCCTTCTCGAGCTGGCGAATGATGGTCTCAATTGCCTTCAGAGAATGATCATAGTCGTCGACAAGATAGTCCAGTATGGTGTAAAGCAGAAACTCCGGACCCCGGGAGATGACCCGTTCGTCGCGCATACAACGCTTGACGATCTCGTCCAGAGGCGGGAAATCCTGGTACCTGACAGAGACCACATAGTTCTTTCCCATAAACAGGTCGATCTCGTTGGTTCCCAAACCCTCACCACCGTGATCATAGTAGGGGGTGTGGAATACCACGAAGAGGTAATCCTCAAGATCGTCGACCTTCGGAGGATGCGGCTCTGCGATAACGTCCTCAATCAAGAGAGGGTGAAACTTGAAATCGTGGGTGAGACAGTACGCCTCCTCGTCGGTGGGACGATCCATATCCACCCAGAGTACAGAACCATCGGCCTTCACCAGCTCGCTGAAATTGGAGATGCCGCTGAGCTGCTCTATGCCGCTATCGCGACTATAATGTACAGTCCTGATCATTGTGGATTAACCCGAACTCTCACATTTTCCTTGTACCAGCGACAGTTCCTTCTCAGAAAACAGACTTCACACCGGGGATTCTGTGCCTTGCAGATCAATCGACCGTGTCTAATCAGGTTCAGATGAAAACGGTAGATGGTGGTCTCTGGAACCAGGCGATTGAGCTTCTCCTGAGTGGAAGATGGAGTGTCATCCTCTTGCACCAATCCCAATCGCTTTGAGACCCGCAAGATGTGAGTGTCTACCGGCATCACCGGGCGCCCCAGAGAGAAAAGCAAAACGCAGGCGGCGGTTTTGTCTCCGACTCCTTGAAAGCTCGTCAGGTATGAGAGGACCTTATCAGTTCTCCATTTCCTTAAGAAAGAGAGATCGTAACTGCCATTGCCGTTTTTGATCTCTTCTAAGATTCTCTTAATCCTTGGGGCCTTAATCCCTCCTAAGCCTCCGACTTTGATTGTCTCCTCCAGAAGCGCTGTTGGTGCCCTTCTGACCTGCTCCCAGTTTTTGAAACGGCTTTTCAGATTCTGATACGCCCGATGGCTGTTGGTGTCAGTGGTGTTCTGGGATAGAATCGTGAGAATAAGCTCGTCTAAAGGGTCTCTCTTGAGCCTCCTTTTCGCCTCCCCATAAGCTTCGAGGAGACGCCGGTCGATCCTCTCTATTTTGGATTTCAACTTCATGATGGCAAAGACTTCTCAGACTATTGAACTCAAAATAGGAGTTATTGAGCAAGTGTCAACTCTAATTGCTCATTGGGTAGCGGTAAGTAGTTCGCTTTCCGAAGGTCTGCAGTGCAGAAGCGATCTGTTAGTGCAATCCCCTTTTCAACCTCCTCTATCCCTATCTACTACCTACTGCCTACTGAGCTTCCTGCAGTTGGTGGAATTTGGTGAAATAACTTCTGAGGCTCAATCTGGTGGCGGAGAGGGAGGCGATGCCGACCGCCGATGCCAACATATAGACGACCACGATCTGAATTCTCACCGCATCTACTGGACTGGCACCGGCCAGAATCATCCCGGTCATGGCACCCGGCAACTGCACCAACCCGATCACCTTCATGATGTTGACGATGGGAGTCATCGCCCCCCTGACGGAGACACGACAGGACTCCAAAGAGGCTTGCCGGGAGCTTGCCCCCAAAGCCAGGATGGCCTCGATTTTCTCCTTCTTGCCGACGATCTCGGCGTGAATGCGCTCCAAACCGAGAGTGGCGGCGTTCATGCAGTTCCCGATCGTCATTCCCGCCAGGGGGATGACATACTTGGGCTCGGTACTGATTATCCGTGTTAGAAGCATCAGACCTATGGTCAAAAAAGTGCCCAGAGAAATCGACAGAAGGGCAATTCCGAAAGCGGAGGGCACCTCTTTGACCCTTCCAGCGGCAGTGTGAGCGCCCACAGTCATCATTATCACAATCGTCAACAGGATGAGAAGTGGGTGGTTCAAGTCGAAAATGAACTCCAGGGCGTATCCGATCGCAACCAGCTGGACAAAAGCCCTGACGGTCGCAACCAAAAGATCTTTTTCGAGCCTGGCCCTTTGCCACAGGGACAAAACCACCGCCACCGCGATCAGAATCAATGCTACCAGCACCTGATAATATCCTGTGAGCATGTTAGCTCCTCCCCAGATAGTCTAAGATCGCCCGATTGGTGGTCCGCTCGAAGATCTCTTCGGGCTTTCCAGTTTCGATAATCCCCCCGTCTATGATGATGGCACAGTCTTTCCCTAATCTTTTAGCCTGTTCCACGTTGTGAGTGACGAACAGAATGGTTAGGCCCGTCCTTCGGTTGAGTTTTAGAACTAGGTTCTCAATTGCCAGACTTGAGGCCGGGTCTAAGGCGGAGGTGGGCTCGTCTAAAAGCAGAACTTCCGGCTTCAAAGCCAACGAGCGGGCCAAAGCCAGCCGCTGCTTCTGTCCCAACGAGAATTGAGTCGGATCCCGGTCTGCCAAGCCGGTATCCAGACTAACCATTCGCAGCAGCTCTTCGGGGTGATTGTCACTTTCAACTTTGAGATTGTGGAGTTTTAGGGGCAAGCTGAGCTCTTCACGAACTGAAGCGGTTAGAATTACGGGCACCTGGAAGACCAGACCGATCCTCCGTCGCACTCTATCAGTGCAAAGCTCCTTGATGTTGGTGCCATCGAGGTATATACTTCCCGAGCCTGGCTCCTCCAAACGATTGATCAGGCGCAACAACGTCGATTTCCCGGCGCCGGAAGGCCCCAGAATGATCACAAACTCTCCGGATTTGATCTCCAAAGAGAGATCCCTGATGACCGGAATCTTCCGCCGCCTTTTGCCCTCTATTACGATCTTATTCTTGGAGAGATTCTCGATTCTGAGTTTGGGGACGGGCATGGTCTAAGTTGACCTGGAAAGGGAGGCCTCCGACTCCACCTCCAGCTCCCTGAAGGAAAAGCCCTCCTTGAGGACAAACGCCAACCCTAAGACTATGATGGGCAGGAAGGTGACCGCATAGAGAAGGATCGAAAAGCTCATCGCTTCGGTCTTGCCTATCCCGAATAGGGACAGGCCGAAAAGACAGGCGAGGTTAAAGGTCCCGAGATTGCCGGGAGTAATCACAATCATTACCAAAAGCGAGTTTATGACCATCACCACCAGAGCACCCCACACCGGCATGGAGAAGTTGAGAGCCTTCACCAAAAAGAAAATGACTACCCCCCTGGCGAACCACGAGAGCAGGGAAAAGAGTATGACCACCGCCAGATGTTTGGTGCTTCGGAGCATCGTCAGTCCGGCCACAAACGAGTACCAGGCATCTTTGAGCTTTTCGTAGAAGCGCGGAGACAAAAAGGACAGATTCTTTTTGGCAAGCGAAGCCAGACTTTCATATCGGTGGCTGATGAAATACAGCAGTACGAACCCCGCAATCACACCAACGCCAAGACCCAACTCCCACTTCGTCAACCACCCCGGAAAAACAAACACTATCGAGACCAAGAGCATCAAACCCACCAGACTGAATCCGTCGAAGAGCACCTCCAAGACGATACTAGTGGCGGCGGAGGTTTTGCTGATTCTCTCCTTTTTGCTCAAAAGATAGGTGCGCGCCATCTGGCCGGTCAAAGCCGGCAGTGAGAGATTTATCAAGGCCCCGATGGAGTAAAGCGAGAACATCGGGACAATTTCGGTTCGCTTGATGGGATCGATTATATATCTCCAGCGCTGGCTTCTCACGAATACCAGTAATATCTCCAGAGAGGCCATCGGGAGCAGGAGCCAGTAGTTGGCCTCCTTGGCCAAGCGCCCCACGGTCTTGAAATCGTAATCGTAGAAGCAGAATATCAGGATGGCAATTGCCAGGACACTTCCCCAGAATCTCTTCTTCTTCAGCAACGTCCCCGCTCTCCTTCAAATGCACTCGGAAGCACCGAGTTGACGAAAATTATAGCGAAATGAGGAGTCCTTGTCAACGAGAACCGCTTGAGGAGTGGTTAGTGGTAAATAGTGACTGACAGATGCATCTGCCCGAAGCATACAGCTCTTTTAAGCACTCTCTGAATCTCCTGTTTCCTGTCTTCTGTTCCCTGTTCCCTGTTTCCGATTCTCGCAATTGACATGCTCATGTCCCCTGTCTATATTCTACGAAAGAAAGCTCGTTTAAGAGAATGTCGCTCGTAGAAAACATAACCATAGGGCAGTATCTACCTCTGTCTTCCCCTCTCCACCGCTTGGATCCCCGGACCAAGGTGTTTGCAGCTTTGTGCCTGATTCTTCTGGCGGCGGTCTTTTTCAACCCGCTTCTCTTCTTGATTCTGAACTTGGTGCTCTTTTTCACTTACCTCGTGGCGAGGCTGCCGGGAGGGTTTTTGTGGAGAAATATGAAGGGGTTCAGCTGGTTTTTTGCATTCACCTTTCTGGTACATCTGTTTTTCACCTCCGGGGAGCCCCTCTTCCAACTCTGGTTTCTGAAACCCAGTGGAGAGGGTGCCCTAAGGGGGATCTTCTACTGTCTGCGGCTTTCTGTGTTTCTGAATTCTGCCGTTATTTTGGCCGCTACCACCACCCCGCTCGATCTTGCGGAGGCCTTCGAAAAGAGCTTCTCCTTTCTGAAGAGGTTGAAGATTCCGATTTCGGAGCTGACCTTGATCTTCACCATCGCTTTGAGATTTATTCCCATCCTTTTCGAGGAGCTAATCACCTTGAAGCGGGCTCAACAGGCTCGAGGAATTGCTTACTCTGGGAATCTCTTCAAAAGGGCAAGACACCTTTCCGCCTTGCTTCTGCCCCTCTTCCTCAATACCTTCAGAAGGGCGGATGAGCTGGCACTGGCGATGGAGGTGAGGGGCTTCAAAGTCGGAGCAGAAAGGAGTCACTTGAGACAGTTATCCTTGGGCCGGCAGGATTGGCTGGTTTTTGCCGGAGTCTCTTTTTTCTTTCTATTCACCTGTTTTCTGATCCTGAGTTGATAGCCAAAAACCTCAAGCTCACCATCGAATATGACGGCACCGACTTCGCCGGTTGGCAGGTGCAGCCGGCGGAGAGAACCGTTCAGGGGGAGATAGAGAAGGTTTTAACCACGATCCTCGGCGAAAAGATGGAGCTGGCGGGCTCGGGGCGAACCGACAGCGGAGTTCACGCCTTCGGCCAGGTCGCGAATTTCATCCTCGAAAAAGAGGTGGATCTGCCCAAACTGTTGCACTCTCTGAACTCTATGCTTCCCAAAGATATTGTGATCCGAGAATTGGCTGAGGTTCCGGGGGACTTCCACGCCCGCTACAGTGCCATAAGCAGAATCTACTCCTACCGCATACACCTCGGCAGGACTGCCTTGAATCACCGCCACGTCTGGGAGTCCCCCTACGATTTGGGGTTGGACGAACTGAAATGGTGCGCCGAGGTGATCAGAGGGGAGCACGACTTCACCTCCTTCTGCGTCGCCAAATCCCAGAAGGATGACTGCAGTTGTGAAGTCATGGACGCCGACTGGAAAAAAGTGGGAAGGGAGCTTCTATTTCATATCGAGGCCGACCGCTTCTTGCACACCATGGTCAGGAGCCTGGTGGGGACGATGGTTGAGGTGGGGCGAGGCTTTCTCCCCAAAGAGGAGTTCAGAGAGATGCTGAAGCTCGAAGACCGTCAGAAGAGCGGACCGACCGCGCCCGCAAAGGGGCTCTGTTTGGTGGCGGTGAAATATTGAGAGCTTCTGAGCGAACCGATACCGTTTGCCTAAAATGAAAATCAGAATCGGAACTTCGGGCTATAGCTTTGCCGACTGGGTGGGCCCCTTCTATCCCCCCGGGATTGAAAAGGGGAAGATGCTCGACTATTATCAACAGCACTTCGACACCGTCGAGATCAATTCCACCTATTACGGTAT